>JAHFOZ010000156.1:0-9770 GCA_023261405.1 Planctomycetota bacterium | reverse complement strand
GGCGCGGACGACAACGCGGCGGCCGTGGCGGTCCTGCTGGATGTCGCGGAGAAGATGGCGCTCCAACCCCCCGGGGGACGCGGCGTGCTCTTCACGGCGTTCGACGGCGAGGAACCGCCCTACTACCTGACGGACGACATGGGGTCGCAGGACTTCGTGCGCCGCCCGGCCGTGCCGCTGGAGAAGATCGACCTCATGGTCTGCATGGATCTCGTGGGGCATGCGGTGGGGCCGGCGGGGCTGCCGCCAGAAGTCCGCGGGACGGTCTTTGCGCTCGGGGCGGAACGAAGCACAGGCACCGCCGCCCACGTGGATCGGCTCTCGCGGGCGACCCCTGGCGTGACGGTCCGCCGGGTCGATGCCGAGACCATCCCGCCCCTCTCGGATTACTGGGCGTTCTGGCGCAGGAACGTGCCCTTCCTGTTCCTCTCCTGCGGCCGCTGGCGGCACTATCACACCCCCGAGGACACGCCGGACCGGCTCGACTACGCCAAGATGGCGGCGACCTCGGCGTGGCTGGAACGCTTCGTTCGCGAGACCTGTGAGCGGCCGGAGCCGCACATGGAGTTCCTCCCGGGCGCGAGAGACGACGCCTCGACGCTGCGGACCCTGCTGGACCTGGGACAAGTCCTGGCGCCCTTCCGACCCGAGGCGCGGCAGGGGCTCGCACTCGCGGAACGGCTCCTGGCGGCCTGCGACGCCGCGGGCAGGCTCCCGGAGGCCCGCCGGCCCGAACTGCTCGGACTGGTGGGGGAGCTGGAGGGGGGCCTCTCGTAAGCCGAGTCACCTTGCCGTAAGCACCCGGGCGGGCTAGAATCCCCTAGACCCAAAAGGGAGGAAAAGATGCGCGTTCTCACCCGCGGCGACCTGGACGGCCTGACGAGCGCGGTGTTCCTGAGCATCGCCGAGAAGGTGTCGGAGATCCGCTTCGCCCATCCCAAGGACGTCCAGGACGGGAAGATCCCCTGCGACGCCGAGGACATCGTCGTCAACCTGCCCTACGTCAAGGGCTGCGGGCTCTGGTTCGACCACCACGTCTCCGAGGAGACCAAGCTCCAGGAGATCGGGAAGTTCAAGGGCAAGTTCGCCGTGGCCCCGAGCGCCGCGCGCGTCGTGTCCGACTACTACAAGAAGGCCGAGTTCGACAAGTTCGCCGAGCTGCTGGATGCGACCGACCGGCTGGACAGCGCCCAGCTCGTGCCCGCGGACGTGCTCGACCCGAAGGGCTGGATCCTCCTGGGCTACACGCTGGACCCGCGCACGGGCCTGGGGCCCGAATTCCAGAAGTACTTCCGCTGGCTCGTCGAGTACGTCAAGGAGGTCCCCCTCGCCAAGATCCTCGAGCACAAGGAGGTCAAGAAGCGCTGCGACCGCGTGCTCGAGGAGCAGGACGCCTTCAAGAAGCTCCTCCAGGCGAACTCGAAGCTCGACGGCAGCGTCATCGTGACCGACTTCCGGAACGTGAAGGACGCCCCGGCCGGCAACCGCTTCCTGATCTATACCCTCTACCCCAAGGGGAACGTGGAGGTGAGGATCTTCCGCGGCAAGGAGGGAAAGACGGTCAACGTGGCCATCGGGCACAGCATCTTCAACCGCACGTGCAAGCTCAGCTGCGGCGACCTGTGCGCCCAGCACGGCGGCGGCGGTCACGTCGGCGCGGGCACCTGCCAGCTCGCCGTCGAGAAGGCGGAAGGTCAGATCGCGGACATCATCAAGAGGCTGAAGGCGTAGCGCGGGCTTCTATCGGAGTCCAAGGGAGAACGCAGGCACGTTTCTCACCACCAATGGCGCACTGGGTGTCTTTGTGCCTTGGCGGTTCAAGAATGGGCCGGGTCAGTCATACAGCAGGTGCGGCTTCCGCAGCGCGCGGAAGGCCTCCAGGTCGGCGGCCCAGCCCTTCTCGATCTCGGCAGGCGCCTTGCCTGCCCGCAGATCCTGCTCGATCGAGCGCAGCCCGATCATCGCGCAGGTCTTCGTGAAAACGAACTCCTTCGGGTGGAGGCGGTGCAGGGCGTCCAGCACGTGCAGGACCGCCGTGAGCGGCCGGTAGGCCTTGCGGTCCGTGATCTCCACCTCGAAGCCGTGGCACTCCTGGTCCGTGTGGGGGTACTTCGGGAAGCCGGGCTCCGGCAGGGGCGTGAACGAGGTCTTCTTGAAGCGCACGCCCGCCAGGCCCCGGCCGTTCAGGTCCTCGCAGAGATTCGCGGAGTCCACCCACGGGGCGCCGTAGAGGACGAAGGCGCGGCCGGTGCCGCGGCCCACCGAGAGGCTGCTCCCCTCGAGCGCCCCGAGGCCCGGGTAGGAGATCGCGGCGGGGAGGGACCGCATATTGGGAGAGGGATTCACCCACGGGAGCCCCGTCTCGTCGAAGTACTGAGCGCGCTTCCACCCCTCCATCTTCACGACCCGGAGGTCGGCGCCGATCTTGAGTTCCTTGTTGTAGAGGAGGGCCAGCTCCCCCACGGTCATGCCGTGCCGCGTGGGCATGGGGAAGTAGGCGATGAACTCGCCGCGCAGCTTCTCCTCCTGGACGGGCCCCTCCACCGCTTCGCCGCCAATGGGGTTCGGCCGGTCGAGCACCGCCACGGACTTCCCGTGCTCCTTTGCCGCCTCCAGCACGTGGGCCAGCGTGGTGATGTAGGTGTAGAAGCGGCAGCCGACGTCCTGGAGGTCGAAGACCAGGACGTCCACGTCCTTGAGCATCTCGCCGGTGGGCTTCCTCGTCTTTCCGTAGAGGCTGTGGATGGGGAGCCCGGTCTTCTCGTCCTTCCCGCTGGCCACGTGGGCGTCGGCGAGGCCCCGGATGCCGTGCTCGGGGCTGAAGAGCGCCGCGAGCGTGCAGCCTTTCGCGGCCGCGAGGAGGTCGATGGTCGAGTTCCGCGCGCCGTCGATGCCGCTGTGATTGGTCACGAGGCCCACGCGTTTGCCCTTCACGCACGCGAACCCGTCGCGGGCCGCGACCTCGAGGCCGGTCCGCACGGGGGCGGCCCCTTGCGACAGCAGGAGGAGCGCGGCGAGGAGCCTCATCGGATATGAAACGGCGCAGGGGCCGCGCGGCGTACACGGATCCTCACGGCGCCAGCTCCGCGAGGCCCTCGCGGGCGAGCTTCTCCGCCTCGGCGCAGGCCTGCTGCACGCGGTCCCGTGGGGCCTGGAGGAGGGCGCACCCGGCGTCGAGTTCCCCGGCGTTCCGCGCCAGCCTGCACAGGGCGCTCACGAGGATCGCCTCGCGCGGGACCTGAGCCCTCTCGAGATCTTCATGGGACGAATGGTGGTGGCGCGCCGCCTGGCTGATGGAAGCCGGGAGGTTCCATCGCTCGCAGACGCAGGCGCCGATCTCCGCGTGGCGGACCCCGAACACGGCGTCCTCCGCATGGTCGCGGGAGGCCCCGCCGGCCATGGCCGCGGCCACTTCCTTCATGGGGGCCGGAAAGAGCCGGTGCAGGACGAGCCTCCCGGCGTCATGGAGCAGGCCGGCGAAGAAGCACTCGTCGGGCTGGCCCGTGCGGGTGATCCGGGCGAGGAGGAAGCTGGCGTGCGCGGTCCGGAGGCCGTGGCTCCAGAAGTCCTTGAGGTCGAACCCCTCGCTCTGACGGGCGAGGCGTGCGATCAGAGTGGCGGCCTGGACGAGCCGGCGGATGACCGGGTAGCCGAACTTCACCACCGCGAGCTTGATGGAGGCGGTGCGGCCGCCGGACCAGGAGTACGCGGCGTTGACGATCTTCAGGAACAGGGGGCCGAGCGCGGCGTCCTTCTCGATTTCCCGAGCGACCGCATCGGCGGGGGTGCCGGCCGACTCGAGGAGCTTGAGCACGTTCCGGGCCGAGGCGGGCAGGGTCCAGAGCTCGTGGGCCTCCGGCAGGAGCCGGGCCACGGCGAGGGGGAGCGGGGCGATCGCGGGGGCGGCGGGAATCGCCCTGGCCTCGGACCGGGACAGGTCCTGCGCGGCGCCCTTGAGGGCAACGAACTCTTTGAGGTACCCGGCGCTGCGCGGGGCGCCCACGAGCTGGTGGGTGAGGCAGGCCTCGATTACGAAACCGGTCTCTTCGCCCATGGCCGGGAGCGGGATCGCGATATGGCCGGGACGGAGGAGGCCGGCAGCGACGGCGGCCTGGTCGAAGGGGCCCGACTTTGGATCCAGGACGAGGCCCGCGAGGTCTCCCACGGTGAGCTGAGGTTTTCCCACGGCAAACTGCTGGATGCGGACGTCGTTGAGCCGCCGCAACTGGGAGAGGCGGTCGAGATCGTCGCCCGCCGCGAGCATCTTCTGCTTCAGGAAGGCGAGGTAGGCGCGGAGGCGGTCCTTGAGGACCTCGAGGGCCGGGCCGGGGGTGTCCATGGACAGGGAGCGCTCCTTTCGATCGGCGCCGGGCGCCTACCATAACACGCGGGGCCCGCGGAGGGCGAGGAAGAACGGTTCGCGGTAACGTTCCCGGGGCGCGGGGGTCCTGCCCCCGTGGAATTGTGGCGCACGCTGAAGTACACCCTCTCGCTCCCCGAGCGGACGCTGCGTTCGGTGTCGGCGGCCGTGGGGGGCGTCTCGAGGTTCCTGACGGACTCGCTCCTGCCGACCTCCCTGCGCGGCACGACGTTCTACCAGGTGTTCCTGGGCAACACCCAGAGGTTCCTGGCCGAGTCGATCGGAAAGGGACTTGAAAAACCGCATGGCTCCTTGACTCTGGGGGGGGCGTCCTCCGTGGCCTCTGCGTCCTGTGGTGAGGGTTCCTAGCCGCCGCCGGTGTCCGCGTCCCCCTCGGTGAGCGAGATCTCGGCCGCGATCTTCTCGGGGGGCGTGACGGTGAAGGTGGAGATCACGATGTCGTGCACCCGCCCGGCGAAGTCGATCGCATGCTGGGGGAGGGTGGCCACCGGGAGGAAGCCCAGGGAGTCGAAGAGGGCACGGCCGCCCTTCTGGGAGTCGAGGGTCTCCGCGTGGAGGACCGCCACCTGGAGGCGCGCGGCGATCTCGATGAACTCCTGGATCAGCGCCCGCGCGATGCCGCGGCCGCGGTACTCCGGGTCGAGCGTGAGTCGGATCTTGGCGACGTGCCGGGACCAGCCCCTCCGGTCGCGGTGCAGCGTGGCGTCGGCGACGATGCGGTCCCCGTCGAGCGCCAGGAGCGGCAGAATGTTCCCGTAGTCCAGGTGGTCCATCCAGCCCTTGATGACCTTGGGCTTGGTCACGTCGTCCTTGAAGAGCTGCCGTTCCTCGACGGGGATGGTCTTGAAGAAGCGGAGGAGGGATTCCTCGTCGCCCTTCTCGAGCGGGCGGACGCGGAGCCCCGGGAGCAGCGTGCGGGGATAGCGCTTGAGGATATCCTTCATGCCGCGAGTATAGGCCGGGGCTCCCGGGGAGTTCAATCCAAATGCGCCTCTGCGGCCGGAGGGCCGGATTGACTTGCCGCGGGGGCGCTGATACGATCACCGCCCCATGAGCCGGGAATCGCTGGTCCGCGCCAGGCGCATCGTGGTCAAGGTGGGCACCCGGACGCTGCTGGACGACCAGCAACGCCCGGACCTGGAGACCATCCGCCGCCTGCTCGAGGAGATGATCGCGCTGCGGAAGGAGGGGCGGAACGTCCTCTTCGTCTCCTCCGGGGCGATCGGGACGGGACTCGGGCCGCTGGGGCTCTCGAAGCGTCCCGAGGACATCCCCATGCTCCAGGCGGCCGCGGCGGTGGGCCAGGCCATCCTGATGCAGACCTACAACAGCTTCCTGGTCCCTTGGGGGAGCGCGGTGGCGCAGCTGCTCCTCACGCACGAGGACTTCCAGGACCGGCGCCGCTATCTCAATCTGAGGAATGTCCTGCAGGCGCTCGAGGGGAAGAGCGTGCTCCCGGTGATCAACGAGAACGACACGGTTGCCGTGGACGAGATCAAGTTCGGCGACAACGACGTGCTGGCGGGGCTGGTGGCCAACGCGGTGGACGCGGAGGCGACGGTGCTGCTCTCGGACGTGGACGGGTTCTACATGGACGGCGCGCTGCGACCCGAGGTGCGCGAGGTGACCCCGGCGGTCGAGGCCGCAGCGGGAGGGACCACGGGCCTCGGGAGCGGCGGGATGATCTCGAAGATCCGCTGCGCGCAGACGGTGACGGCCGCGGGCGGGTTCATGGTGCTCGCGCACGGGAAGAAGACGACGCTCCGGGAGATCCTGGAGGGCAAGCCGCTCGGGACCTTGTTCTGTCCCACGGGGACGCGGCTGGATCATCGGAAGCGCTGGATCGCGCACACGCTCAAGGCGGCCGGCGCGGTGACGGTGGACGCGGGGGGCGCGGAGGCGCTTTGCCGGAAGGGGCGGAGCCTGCTCCCGGTGGGGGTGACGGCGTGCGAGGGCGAGTTCGAGGCGGGGGATCCGGTGCTGATCCGCGACGCGGCGGGGACGGCGATCGCGAAGGGGCTGGTGAACTATGCATCGCCGGATCTGCGGAAGATCATGGGCCGGAAGACGGAGGAGATCGAGCGGATCCTGGGGTTCCGTTCGACGGACGAGATCGTGCATCGCGACAACCTGGTGCTGCTTTCATGAAGCCGCACGAGGAGCAGGCGAGGCGCGCGAAGGAGTGCACGGCGGCGCTCCGGCGTGCGAGCGGGGAGTCGCGTTCGGCGGCGATCCGGGCGATGGCGGCGGGGCTGCGCGCGCGTTCGGCGGCGATCGTGGAGGCGAACCGGGGGGATCTCGAGCGGGCGGGGAAGGACGGGTTGGGGGCCGCGAAGCTGGATCGCCTGAAGCTGGACGCGAATCGGGTGGAGGAGATGGCGCGGGGCCTCGAGGCGGTGGCCGCGCAGCCCGATCCGGTGGGGCGGGTGGCGGACGAGCGGGTGGGGCCCTCGGGGATCCGGGTGCGCCGGGTGCGGGTGCCGCTCGGGGTGATCCTGATGGTGTTCGAGGCGCGGCCGAACGTGACGGCGGAGGCGGCGGCGCTTTGTCTCCGGAGCTCGAACGCGGCGTTGCTTCGCGGGGGCCGCGAGGCGGCGGGCTCGAACCGGGCGATCGGGGAGTGTCTGCAGGCGGCGCTGGCGAAGGAGGGTTTGCCGGCGGATTCGGTGCAGATGGTGGAGGGGGGCCACGAGGCGGTGGACGATCTGTTGAAGCTCGACCGTTACATTGATGTGGTCATTCCGCGGGGCGGGGAGGGCCTGATCCGGTCGGTGGCGGAGAAGTCGCGGATCCCGGTGATCAAGCACTACAAGGGGAACTGCCACGTGTACGTGGATAAGGCGGCGGACGCGGCGATGGCGGAGAGCGTGGTGTTGAACGCCAAGGTGCAGCGTCCGGGGACCTGCAACGCGGCGGAGAAGCTTTTGATACACGAACGGGTGGCGGCGACTCTCTTGCCCCGGATCGCGGGGGCCTTGAAGGCGGCGGGGGTGGAACTGAGGGGGGACGTGGCGGCGCGGGCGCTCCTGCCGGGGATCAAGGCGGCGGTGGAGTCGGACTGGCCGGAGGAGTACCTGGACCTCGTGATGGCGGTGAAGGTGGTGAAGGACCTGGACGAGGCGATCCGGCACATCAACGAGTTCGGGTCCTCGCACACGGACGCGATCGTGACGGGGGATGCGGCGGCGGCGGGGCGCTTCCTGAACGAGGTGGATTCATCGTCGGTGATGTGGAACTGTTCGACGCGGCTGGCGGACGGGGGGCAGTACGGCCTGGGCGCGGAGATCGGCATCTCGACGGACCGGCTGCACGCCCGCGGCCCGATGGGGGCCGAGGAGCTCACCTGCCTCAAGTGGGTGGTCGAGGGCGACGGCCAGCTCCGCCAGTAGCGGTCACGCCCGCCTTCGAGAATAATCCGCCACCGATCATTTTTCGTGTCGACAAATCGGCCCCTTCCGCCTCTACGGGGGCGGAGGAGGATCGAGGCGGCCCCTCGATCTCGCATTTCTTGAACGCAACGAAGGATTTTGATAGAACTCCACCCTGCGACCGGGGTGGGAGGGAAAGCGTGACAGGGGTCGCTATGCGGGGCGACAGCGCCGTTCATCTCGAAGCCTTCCGCGCCTGCAAGACCATGGGCCATGCATCCATGGTCCGTTTCCGGACGCATTTCGGAATCAAACAGTCTGTGTTCCCCGATCCCATCGCAGTCAAACAGCCTTTCTAGGAGAGCGGTCATGGTTCGTTCGGTGATGGCGATGTCGCTGTTGGTCCTGGGCGCGTGCGCGGGCGCCGGCAAGGCGTCTCCCGGTTCGACGACGACGTCGCCGGGGGAGGACGTGGTGCACCTGACGGACCGCACGGTGGTGCGGGGGAGGATCGTGGGGGAGACGGAGAACACCGTCTCGGTGTCGAAGGAGGGGCGGGTCGCGGAGATCTCGCGATCGACGGTCTATGCGATCGACTACTCCGCGGAGACCTATCGGGCGAAGCAGGCGCCTCCGATGAGGCCCACGGGGCCCGATGCGGGGGCCGAGCGGCCGGTCTCGGGCTGGTATCCCCGCCACCGGGCGGACGAGGCGGTGGAGCAGACGGAGGTGACGTGGGTCTCGGGGCATGCGGCGGCGACGTGTCTGGGGAAGATGCTTCCGAGTTTCGAGCGGTTCCCGGACCTGAGGATAGCGGCGGCGCCGGGGGGGCGGCTGGTCTTCCACGATCCACGGAAGTTCGGGTACCACGCGCACGTGTTCAAGCCGGAGGCATTCCATCGGCCGGCGGAGGAGCCTGGGTTGTCGCTGCGGATGCCGGCGAAGGATGAGGAACTGCCCGAGGCGGTGGCGTTCGTGAGTCCCTCCCAGGAGATGAAGAGCCAGGACGTGCCGTCGCGGACGAGCCACGCGGTGCAGGACTGCCTGTACGCGAGGCTGGTGCCGCTCTCGGTGGGCTCGACGCTGCTCTCGGTGCAGGCGTGGGGCGGGGGGAAGCCGGGGAGCGGGCCGAACGGGGAGATCTGGGCGGTGGGGTTGCCGCGGAACGCGCAGACGTGGATGCTGCTGGTGCTGGACAACGGGGAGGGGACGCACGCGAAGCTGCTGAAGACCGCGTACGCGGCGTACGGCGAGACGCTGCTCTCTCCGGATTTCATGATCGACACGGAGGCGGCGGACGGGCGGGTGGCGGCACGGATCCTGGTGCTGCCGTACCCGGACGTGCCGGCGGACGGCGGGGCGGGGCCGGTGACGCTGCTGAGCGGCCCGACGAGCGATCCGACGGTGGTGGCGCAGGTGGCGCTGCCGCCGCGGCAGGTGGTGGTGGCTCCGGGGCGGCGTCCGGCGACGAAGGCGGACGTCTGGGTGCAGCACTACGAGGTGGCGCCGGACGTGCCGCAGAGCCTGGTGGTGGCACACGGGATCGGGCGCCTGACGGACGACGTGACGCTGCTGGAGCGGGAGCTGACGCCGACGACCTGCGACGAGCGGGTGCGGATCGACGTCTCGTCGCTGCCGGAGGAGCGTTTTCCGGTGGTGGCGTGGCTGATGAGCCGGCGGCTCTTCGCCTGGCGGACGGTGGGGGGGCGGCTGGGGGAGATCCCGCCGCTGCGCGTGCCGGCGGGCGGGCCGCCGAAGAAGCTGACGAAGCTGAAGACGACGAGCGGCGTGTCGCATCTCCTGCCGATCACGTTCACGGGCCCGACGCCGCCGACGGGAGGAGGGGGTTCGGGCGTCGCCTCGGGCGTGGCGGGGGGGATGTCGAGCGCGCTGATGCAGGACGCGCTGGCCCGCGAGGCGGGCGGCCTGGTGAACGGCCTGACGGCGAACCTGGGCGCGAACGTGGGGTCGGGCGGCGGGGGTTCGTACTCGAACACGGTGAAGCTGACGGTTGTGGTGCC
>JAHFOZ010000583.1 GCA_023261405.1 Planctomycetota bacterium | reverse complement strand
AGGCTGGTCTTCGAGCGCGGGCGCTTCGGAACAGACGACACCCTGGCGGTCGCCGCGGTGCACGCCCTGCATTGCCTTCATCTCCCCTTCGCCCTGGTGGGCTTGGTGATGGTGCGCGTGCACAACGCCCGGCAGGACAACCTGGCGGTGACCCGGATCGCCTTCGCCAATCTCGTGACGCATGCCTGCCTGGCGCTGGTCCTTTCCCGCTTCCTGGGAGTGCCGGGAATTGCCCTTTCGACCACATTCATGTACATAGTATCCAGCACGCTCCTCTGCCTGTCCCTCGCCCGGAAGGGCCCGCCCCGGGACCCGGTGGCGCCGGGATTCTCGGGTCCGTGAGCCGGGGAACCCGCGGGGAGCGGCCGGCGCGTGGAGGTGAGATGGCGGAGCATCCCGCCGTGGGCGGGGGCGACCAGCAGGCGATCTGGAAGTACTTCCAGAACGAGGGGACCCACAGCTTCAAGGAGGCCGAAGGTCGCCTCCGCCATCTCATCGGCTATTTGCGCCGGGGGCAGATGGTGCTCAACATCGGGGTCGGTTCGGGGCGTCTGGAGGAACTGGCCCTCGCCGCGGGGGTCAACGTGCATTCCCTGGACCCTGACGCCGCGTCCATCCAGAGGCTCCGCGAGCGCCTCAACCTGGGAGAGAGGGCGCGCGTGGGATGGGGACAGAGCAATCCCTTCCTGGAAGCATCGTTCGACTTCGTCATCGCCTCCGAGGTTCTGGAGCATCTTTCGGACGCGGACCTGGAGGGCACGGTGATGGAATGCGCACGGGTGCTCAAGCCGGGAGGAAAACTAATGGGGACCGTTCCCGCCCGGGAGGACCTGGAGGAAAGCCTCGTGGTCTGTCCGGAATGCGAGCACCGGTTCCACCGATGGGGGCACCAGCGTTCGTTCACGCCGGATACGCTCCGCGCCGTGCTGGGAAAGCACCTGAAGGTCGTCCGCGTGGTGGAGCGTCCCATGATCCCGTGGATCAATCGGAACTGGCAGGGCAAGCTCGCGGGATGCTTCAAGATGCTCCTGTACTACCTGGGGATCCGGGTCATCAATTCGTCGCTCCTGTTCATCGCCGCGCGTCCGTGAGGCCTGGGCTGTTCCATGCCCGACCCTCGTCCGCGGCCTCCCGATTCCCCGGATCGGATGTCCGGGCGTCCGAGAATCTGCTTCCTGGTGCGGAGCCTCGGCCGCGGGGGGGCCGAACGTCAGGCGCTCCTCCTGGCCGACCGCCTCGCCGGTCGCGGATGGGACGTCCATGTCCTGAGCTTCTACGACCTCCCCCCGGCGGGTCCGGTGCCCGCTCCCGGCCCTGCAGTCTCGGTGGCCGCGCTTGGCAAGAAGGGCCGGTGGGATACCCTCGGTTTCCTCTTCAAGTTGGTCCGCGCCATCAACAGGGTGCGCCCCCACATCCTGCATCCGTATCTTCCCCTGCCGAACGCGGTGGCTGCCCTGGTCCGACCCTGGCTCGACGCGGGACGCCTGGTCTGGGGTGTGCGCGCGACCCGGCCTCCGTGGCGGGACTACGACTGGGGGTACGGCGCCGTGTATGGTCTCGAACGGCTCCTGTCGGGCTTCCCGGATCTGATCATCGCCAACTCCGTGGAGGCCGGCCGGAGTCTCCGCCGGCGGGCGTTCCGGACCCGGAAGATCGACGTCATCGAGAACGGGATCGACACGGCGGCGTTCCGTCGCGATGCCGAGGGACGCGAGCAGGTCCGCCGGGACTGGGGGATCCTGCCCGGGCAGAGACTGATCGGGCTGGTCGGCAGGATCGATCCCATGAAGGGGCATGAGGTCTTCCTTCACGCCGCGCAGCTGGCGCTGCAGAAACGGGGGGATCTCCGTTTCGCCTGCATCGGGGACGATCCGCTGGGGTTGCGGGCGGGGCTCCAGGGCCTGGCCGTGCGGCTGGACCTCGGGGGGAGGCTTCAGTGGAGCGAAGGCCGGAACGACATGCCGAGGGTCTACAGTGCCCTCGACGTGCTCTGCTCGGCCTCGGTCTACGGCGAGGGCTTCTCGAACGCGGTCGGCGAGGCCATGGCCTGCGAAGTGCCCTGCGTGGTTACGGACGTGGGGGACTCGGCCCGCATCGTGGGCGACACCGGGGCCGTCGTGCCCCCGGGTCGGGCCGACGCGCTTGCGGAGGCCTGGCTGGCGCCCGCGCCGGAGGCCTCACCGGAGCTCGGCCGGCGCGCGCGGATTCGGGTCCAGGAGCGGTTCAGCGTGGACCGGCTGGTCGCCTCGACGGACCGGGCGCTGCGCAACCTCCTCTCCTGAGGGCGGATCCCCCGAGTACCGGCGAAAGCGGACAAGCGCCGGGGTTTTCCTATATACTTGGTCGACCCGGCGCGTCCTCCTGCAGGGCCTGGATGTCGGGAAGGCGCTTACCGGCACTCTGGTCGGAGGCCACGGGAGCATCGTCCGTGTGCGGCATTTGCGGTTTCCTGACGTCCCCGCCGCTCCCTCCCGATGCGGGTCTCACGGCCCGCCGGATGGCAGATTCTCTGCGCCACCGCGGTCCGGACGACTCAGGGGAATGGGTTGATCCGTCGGCCGGCATCGCCTTCGGGCACCGCCGGCTGTCGATCGTGGATCTGTCCCCCCTCGGCCACCAGCCCATGGAGTCCTCCTGCGGCCGCTATGTGACCGTGTTCAATGGCGAGGTCTACAACTTCGCGGGCCTCCGGAGGGAACTCGAGGGACTGGGAGAGCGGTTCCGCGGCACTTCGGACACCGAGGTGATGCTCGGCGCCTTCAGCCGGTGGGGGATCGAGGCGGCGCTCCCGCGCCTGAACGGGATGTTCGCGATCGCCCTCTGGGACCGCCGGGAGCGCGTTCTTCACCTCGTGCGCGACCGCCTGGGCGAAAAGCCGCTCTATTACGGGTGGGTCCACCGGGTGTTCC
>JAHFOZ010000155.1:5464-10559 GCA_023261405.1 Planctomycetota bacterium | reverse complement strand
GGTTGTAGGTGGCGTTCTCGTACTCGTGGGTGTGCCAGATGGCCAGGGTGGGGCACGGCTCCGAGCAGAGGCCGCAGTACATGCACTTCTGGTAGTCGATCTCGAAGCGCGTGGCGACCTTGCCGCTCTTTCCGGCCTCCCGCTTCCACTCGATGGCGATGCAGTCCACCGGGCAGGCCTTCATGCACAGGTCGCAGACGATGCAGGCGTCCATGTCCACCTTGAGGAAACCCCGGAAGTTCTCGGGCATCGCCCACTTCTCGTCGGGGTAGTGCATGGTCACGACCGGCTGCAGCATGTGCCGCATCGTGATCTTCATGCCGGTGACGACGGTCCCGAGGCCGCGGACCATCTCGGACGCCCAGCGGAGGACGCTCATATCAGCCTAAGTTATAGCACGGGTCCGGAAGCGAGGCAAGGACTCGCGGCGACGCGCCCGCCTCAGTTCATCCGCGCGATGAGTTTCTCGAGCTCGCGGCGGGCGGCGCGGTGGCCGGGCTCCATCTCCACGACCTTCCGGAGCTGCTCCATCGCCTTGCCGATCTCGTTCCGCCGGAGATGGATGCGCGAGAGGTTGAAGTGGGGGAAGTGGCGCGCCTCGTAGCGCGGGGCCAGAAGGGCCTTCTCGAGCCAGGGGATCGCCTCCTCCAGACGCCCCAGCTCGATGAGGTAGGCGCCGATGTCGTTGTAGGGGTTTCCGAAGTCCGGGTCGACCCCGATGGCGCGGCGGCACTCCTCGATCGCCTCGGGGTAGCGATGCTGGAAGCTGTAGGTCCAGCCCAGGAAGGTGTGCGCCTCGGCCGTGGGGGCGAACGCGATGGACTTCTTGTAGAGGGTTATCGCCTCCTCGAGGCGGCCGTCCATCTGGCACTCGTAGGCCTTCCGGAAGCACTCCTCCGCGCTCTCATTCATGGTAGAGCCCGGGGGCGATCTCGCGCTTGATCCGGTCGTCCACTTCGCGCAGGAGCCTGAGATTGATCACGAGGCACCTGTACTCCACGGGGAAAGCCCAGAGATTGGTGGCCAGCCCCAGGAGCCCGAGCGCCCAGTGGACCCAGGCCCAGGAGCCCAGCGCCTGCGTGTGGGCGCCGCCGCCCAGGATCACCGCCGCCCCCACGAAGACCGGGGCGAACGTGGCCGAGGGCATCACCTGCATCTTCAGGCGCCGGAGCCGCGCCAGGATCTCCGCGTCATCCCCCAGCACGTGGACCGCCTGCTTCATCTCCTTGCCGCTCCCGATGAAGTGGAACATCACCATGACGTGGAGGATGGAGACGTAGATGCCCGTGACGACGCCCACCAGCATGTGGAGCCCCACGAGGCCCGGATCAAACCTCTTGGTGAGGACGCCGAGCACTCCCTCGCCCACGAGGAGGATCACCGCCCAGACGGCCATCCCGGCAAAGATGCGATGCATGAGTTAGGGGTTGTATCCGCTCCCGGCGACGATTGCAAGGGGTCCGACAAGCCCATCCGGACACGGAGGGGAGGAGGGAACCACCAAGGCACCAAGCCGCCGCTCCCCGGGATCGCTTGGTGGCTTCGTGTCTTTGTGGTTGATTCTCCGCCCCCTGCGCTGCGCAGGCTCCCTACCCGAAGCGGTTCGACCAGTGCTCGAAGATCTGCTCGAGGTCCGAGCCGGTCAGCGGCGGCGCGTCGGGCGCGGAGAGCAGCTCCTCGAGCTGCACCGCCCCGGCCACGCGCACGAGCGCGGCGCTCACGGACTCGTTGGCCAGGACGAACTGCAGCGCGGCCTGGACGAGCGTGCGTCCGGGCTTGACCAGGCATCCTAGTTCCGCGACCCGCACCGCCTCGCCGCCCCGTCCCCCCAGCGCCCCGCCGGCGAGCACGTGGATCGCGATGACACCCGTTCCCTCCCGGCGCAGCCGCGCGATCTCCGCGTTGGCGGCCGTCTGGTCGAGAAGGTTGTAGCGCACAAATGCATACCCCTCGCGCCGGTCGGAGGGGAGGGCCAGGGCGCCGGGGACGGGGCGTTCCGACCCGAAGAGCCCGCAGCCGAGCTCCACCGCCCGGGACAGCACCGCGTCGCGCCCGGGGCCCTCGGGCGGGCAGATCCCCACGACGGGGACCCGGAGGCCGGTCTTTCCGAGGGGCCGCGTCTCCATGGGGGACCCGGTCAGGCGGACGGGGGGGCCTGCGGGGAGGGGCGGTGCACGAACCCGGTCTCCCCGACAAAGAGGTTGTAGATCTTCTTCTCCAGGAAGAGCTGCCAGATCTTCGGGTTCAGGGCGCCGCGGTTGACCTCGTCCTGGCAGATCGCGATGGCCTTATCGACGGGGATCGCGGGCTTGTACGGGCGGTCACGCGCGGTGAGCGCCTCGTAGATGTCCACGATGGCGAGGATCTGGCCGCCAAAGGGGACCTCGTCGCCCTTGAGTTTCCAGGGATACCCCGAGCCGTTGATCTTCTCGTGGTGGCACGCGGCCAGGTTGGCCACCCTCCGGAAATCCGCGGGCCAGGGGATGCGCTTGAGGATCTCCCAGGTGTCCACGATGTGCTGCTCGATCTGCTTGCGCTCCAGCGCCGTCAGGTTGCCCCGCTCGATCACGAGGTTCTCGTGCTCGCGGTCCGAGAGGAGCGGCTTCTCGGCGCCGTCCACGTCCGTGAACCTCGCCGCGCGCAGCTCCTCGAGCGCCTTCTTGTCCTCGGCGCCGTAGGGGCGGGGGATGTTGATGCGCTGGACGAGCCCGGCCCAGGCGTCGAGCTTCTCCGCGGGCCCGCCCTTCGCCTTCCAGTAGTGGAACCGATAGAGGATGGTCTGGATCTCCGAGTCCAGGAGCTTGTTCTGTTTGTCGAGCACCGCCTCGGGGACCGCGATCTTGCCGATGTCGTGGAGCAGCGCGGCGTAGCGGAGCTCCTTGAGCTCCACGGGGCTGAACCGGCGGCCGCCGAACACCTCGGGGGGGGCCTCGTTGATCGCCTCCGCGATCGCCACCGCATACCTCGCCACGCGCGTGCAGTGGCCGAACGTGGTGCGGTTGCGCCGCTCCAGGGCCAGCGTGAAGGAGCTCACCAGCCCCTCGAACATCTGCTCGATGTCGTCGTAAAGCCTGGTCTTCTCGACGCAGATCGCCGCCTGCGAGGCGAGCGACGAGAGGAACTCCTCGTCGAAGGGGTCGAAGACCGTGACGTGCCGCTCCACCGCCTCGCGGGAGTCCAGCCGGAGCCCCGCCTCCTTCTTCTTGTTGATGAGCTGGATGACCCCGATGATCTCCCCGGAACGGTTCTTCATGGGAATCACGAGCATGGATTTGCAGCGGTACCCGGAGACCTGATCGAAGGCCTTCGAATAGCCGTAGGGCGCCGCGGGCGGAATCTCGTAGACGTCCGTCAGGTTGAGCAGCTCGCCGGAGAGGGCCACGTGGCCGGAGATGGTCTTACGGTCGAAGGGGAGCTTCATCTCCTTGAAGGGGAACTGGATCGAGTCGTTCTGCGCGATCTTGAGCGCCAGGTAGGGGGTGACCTTATGGATGGCGTCCTTGCCCGTGGCGTTCGCGACGATCTCCACGTCGTCCCAGCGGACGAAGATGGCCCCCGCGTCGGCGTCGGTGAGCATCCGGCTCTCCCGGAGGATGAGCCCCAGGAGCTTGGCGAGGTCATGCTCCGCGGAGAGGAGCGTGCCGATCTCCTGGAGCTTCTGGAGGCGCTGGACGAGGGCGCGGGACTGCGTGTCGACGTGCTGCAGCAACCGGGAGGTGGTGCTTCCCGACATTTTTCGCCCCCTGCGAGTCGGGGGGATTTTACACTACTCTCCGCCGGCCGGACAACAGGCGTTTGACGCTCTTTTCGGCGCCGGCGCGGCCCGGCATGTGCTACGCTCCCCCCATGCGCGATCCCGCCATCCGCGTCATTCTCCTGCCGAGGGACACCAACGCCTCGGGCTCCGTCTTCGGCGGCGTCATCCTCTCGCACGTCGATCTGGCCGGCGTGGTGGAGGCGCGCAAACACGCCGCGAAGGACTTCGTGACCGCCTGCATGAGGGAGGTGGAGTTCACGGAGCCCGTCTACGTGGGCGACGTGGTCTCCTTCTACACGGAGACGCTCCGGGTGGGGACCACCTCGGTCACCGTCGGGTCGAGGTCGAGGCCCAGAGGCAGGCGGACCCGGCACAGAAGGTGCGGGTCACGCAGGCGGAGATCGTCTACGTCGCGGTGGACAAGCAGGGGCGCCCGATTCCCGTGAAGGGATAGGCCCCCTCCTACTTCACGAAATCCTTCACCCGCACGATCTGGTTGTAGGGCACCACTTCCTGGAGCTCCGAGAGGCTGGTCACGCCCTGCCGCACCTTGGCCAGCGCGTCGACCACCAGGGGCTTGAGCCCCGAGGCGAGCGCCGCCGCGCGGAGCTTGCGGTCGTCCGGGTCCTTGGCGATCAGGTCGCGGATCTCGTCCGTGGGCTCCCAGAACTCGTAGACCGCAATGCGTCCGCGGAAGCCCTCGCCGTCGCAGGCGTCGCATCCCACCCCCTTGTAGAGGGGGGCGTCCTTGAGGACCTCCTTCAGCTGCAGGTCCTCGAGGATCGCCGGGTCCTCCTTGTACTCCGACTTGCAGTTCGTGCAGATGCGGCGGAGGAGCCGCTGGTAGCACACGGAGACAAGCGACATCGAGATCATGTTGGCGTCGACGCCCATGTCCACGATGCGGCGGACCACGCCCACCGAGTCCGTCGCGTGGATCGTGGTGAAGAGGAGGTGGCCGGTCACCGCGGCGCGGGTCGCCATCACCGCCGTGTCCTGGTCGCGGATCTCGCCGATGAGGATGACGTCCGGGTCCTGCCGCAGGAAGCCGCGGAGGTACTTTCCGAAGGTGTTCCCGATCGCGTCCTGCACGGGACACTGCTGGATGCCGTCGAACTGGTACTCGATGGGGTCCTCGACGGTGATGATCTTGAGGTTCTGCTTGCGGAGGACCTCGAGCGTGCAGTAGAGCGTGGTCGTCTTGCCCGACCCGGTGGGGCCCGTCATGATGACCATGCCCTGGGGGCTGCCGATGCACCGGATGTACCGGCGCAGCATGTCCTCGGGCATGCCCAGCTGGTTCAGGGTGGGGAGCGGCGCCGTGCGGTCGAGCACGCG
>JAHFOZ010000155.1:0-5454 GCA_023261405.1 Planctomycetota bacterium | reverse complement strand
ACGGCGTTCTCGCCGTGGAGCGTGGGCTGGATCGCCAGGCGGAAATCCACGATCAGCTTGTCGCCGAAGCGCTTGCGGAAGCTGCCGTCCTGGGGCTTGCGGCGCTCGGCGATGTCGAGCTTGGCGTCGATCTTGAGCTTGGAGATGATCCTGAGCCCGTTCTCCTGGTTCACGGGGATGTGGGGCATCGGGCGGAGCTGGCCGTCGATGCGGAACTTGACGTCGGTGCGATCCTCGTACTGCTCGATGTGGATGTCGCTCACCGCCTTCTTGACCGCCTGGTAGAGCATGTAATTGATGATCTTGGGGACCTCGGGATCGGCGTAGGTGTCCTCGTCCATCCCCTTCAGATCGCTGTCCACGTCCGAGACGGAGACCTCGGTGTCGAGGTCCGCGCCGCTGGGGATGCCCTTGGCCGAGCCCCCCTTCGGGACGCTCACCGAGGACTTCGGCATGGGAGCGCCGGCGAAGACCGCGTTGATCACGCTCCTGAGGCCGCCCTCCTCGATCAGGTGGAGCTCGATCCTCCGGGCACCGACGACGCTCTTCAGCGTCTCCAGGGTGCCGGGGTCGCAGGCGAAGGAGGTCGCCACGCGGAGCAGGTCGCCCTCCTGGTTGAAGGGCAGGATCATGTTGTGCTCCGCGAAGGACTGGGTGATCCTCTTCGCGGTCCCGGCGTTGAGCCTCTCCACGAGCTGGCTGGTTTCCATGAGCGGCATCTTGAACCGCTCCGAGAGGAGCTTGTGCAGCTGTTCGTCCGAGATGAACCCCAGCTCCACGAGCGCGTGCCCCAGGCGTCCGCCCTTCTGCTTCTGCAGGGCGAGTCCCTGCTGGAGCTGCTCCGGGGCGATGAGGCCGCGTTCCACCAGCGCCTGGCCGATCCGGCGCTCCCGGAGCGACCTCCCCTTCAGAATCTGGTGGCACTTGACGAGCAGGCCCGGGACGTCCGCCTCCTGCACGGGCAGAGGCTCGACATGCGCGTTGATCTGCTTCTCGAGCTTCATCAGGTCCGCGGACCGGGACCAGGGCGCCGGCACGGCCGCGAAGAGCACGTTCTGCACGCAATGCAGGGGGAGGAGCCTGTACTCGAACGCCGTGGCCTCGGGGACCATGTTCACGACGCGCGGGTGGAGGAGGTGGCCGTCCACCTCGAGGGTGTCGTCCCCGTTCCGGCGCGTGAGCGCCTTCATGAGGTCCTCGCCCGCGACGCCCCCGCCCAGGACCAGCGCCGTGGTGAACCGCTCCCCCTGCGCCTTCTGGCGCGTGGCGGCCAGCGCCGCGAGGTCGGGCGAGATGACCCCGAGGTCGAGCAGGTATTTGGGGACGATGTCCGCCGGCGATGCCACTTCTCTGCCTTTCTCCCCTCGCTCCCCGCCGGCCACAGGGAGCAGGTCCGCGGGAACAAGGGCGAGGGGATTCTACGGGATGCCCGGGGCAGGGTCAAGCCGGGGGTTGCCGCCGCCCTCCCCGCGCGCTATCATGGCGGTCCATCCCTTCCGGACTCCGCGCGCCCCGACAATCCTGAGGCAGAGGTCGATGGCAATCCCGATGCGACGCTTTCCCATTCTTCCCTCCAGAGTACCTTATCGGAGGCCGCATGTCGCAAATTGCCATTCGCCAAACTTCACACCCCCTCGATCCAGAAGGCCCCTTGCGCGCCTCATGGCGCAAATCATCAAGACTTTGCCCCCCGGACGCCGGAGGGGGCAGCGTTGATCCTTTGGGTACACGGAAAAGGAGCTCGAGGCGTTCATCCAGAAGGCGGGAGATTCGTACGACGGCCGCGAAGCGAAAATCCTGCTGAAAAGCCTTCAGAAATAGGAAAATCCGGCATGCGACTCGGAACCTGCGCCCTGCTCCTGCTCGCCGGCCTGCCGTCCGTGCAGGCCAGGTCTCCTTATGCGGAATGGAACCATTCGGGTTCCTTCTTCCTGCTGACGACCCCCGAGGGAGCGAATCTGCCGGCCTCGGCGTCGGAGGAGGGCTTCCCCGTCCTGGTGCGGCTGCAGCGCGACTTCTTTGACTTCAGCCAGGCGAAGCCCGGAGGCGAGGATATCCGCTTTTCCGCCGACGGGAAGCCCCTCGCCTACCAGTTGGAGGAGTGGGATGCGAGCCGGGGGACCGCGTGCCTCTGGGTGAGACTGCCGGCGATCAAAGGCAACGCGCGCCAGGAGATCCGGATGCATTGGGGCCGGGCCGACTCCGCCAGCGAATCCAGCGGTTCCGCGGTCTTCAATGAATCCAACGGCTTCCTCAGCGTCTGGCACATGGGCGACCCGGTGAAGGACGAGGTCGGCACGCTCGAATCCAAAGACACCGGGACCACCCCGGCCCCCGGCATCATCGGCAGGTGCCGCCGCTTCGACGGCGGCAAGGGCATCAACGCCGGGGAGAAGATCGTCGGCTATCCCTCCGGCTCCAGTCCCCATTCCTCCGAGGCGTGGATTCGGGCCGAGAAGCCGAATGGAACCATCCTGGCTTGGGGAAACGAACAGGCCCAGGGCAAGGTGGTGATGCAATTCGCCAGCCCCCCCCACATCCGGATGGATTGCTACTTCTCCGGCGGCGATGTCCGAAGCGGCAGCACCCTTCCGATGTCCCAGTGGATCCACGTGGCGCACACGTACAGGAGCGGCGAGTCGAAGGTCTACGTGAACGGCGTCCTCGACGGCGTCTCGAAGTCCACGGGCTCTCCGCTCTCGATCAAGACCCCGGCCCGGATGTATCTGGGCGGTTGGTACAACACCTACCGGTTCGCCGGCGACATCGACGAGGTCCGCATCTCCAAGGTCACCCGCTCCGCCGATTGGGTGAAGCTGCAGTACGAGAACCAGAAGCCCCTGCAGACGCTGGTCGGGCACCTGGTGCAGCCCGGCGACGCCTTCTCGGTTTCGCCGCCGAGCCTCACGATCCTGGAAGGCAGAAGCGCCACGGTATCGGCCGAAGCCGGGGGCGCCCAGAAGATCTACTGGATCCTGAAAAGCGACGGCCAGGAGACGATCGTCGCCACGGACCGCCCGCAGTTCACGCTCGATGCAGGCCGGGTGACCGGAGACCAGTCCCTCACCCTCCAGTTCAAGGCCGTCTATGCGCGTGAAACCAAGACCCGGGACATCCCGGTCACGATCAAGGAGGACATCCAGGAGCCGGTCCTCACGCTGAAGGCGCCGGCCGCGTGGGATGGACGGGAGACGATCGAGGTGATCCCCCAGGTCTCCAATCTCGCCGAGATGGAGGCGAAGGGCGCCGGCCGGCTGAACACCACCTGGACGGTTTCCGATATCGCCGTGATCCAGGAGGTCGTGCCCGGGAAGCTTATCCTCAAAGGGGCCCAGAAGAGCGGCGACATGACCGTTACCGCGGCCGTCGACAACGGCGGCGCCCGGACCGTTCACTCCGTCACGATCAAGGTCCGTGAGCCGCAGAAGGACTCCTGGGTCCAGCGCGCGCCGGCGAAGGACGAGAAACCCGAGGAGGGCCAGTTCTACGCCCGCGACGACGCGAATGAAGGCACCCTGCACTACAACGGCACCCTGGAGGAAGCCGCCGACTCGGTCTTTCTCAAGCTCTATGCCGACGCCAAACTCCTCAAGACCGAAACCGCCCGGCCCGGCGCGGACAAGACCTACGCCCTCGCGGTGAAGCTCAAGCCGGGACTGATCAAGTACAAGGTGGAATTCGGCCGTGGGAAGGACGCCGTGCTCCACACGGTGAACAACATCGTCTGCGGCGATGCCTACCTGATCGACGGGCAATCCAACGCGCTCGCCACGGACACCGGCGAGAAGTCCCCGCCGGAGACCCACGAGTGGATCCGCAGCTACGGCCGCCCCTCCGGCAACGCGAAAGCGGCGCCGTCGAACCTCTGGTGCGACCCGGTCTGGAAGGCCCAGAAGGGCGAGAAGGCGGAACTGGGATGGTGGGGCATGGAGCTGGCCAAGCGCCTCGTCGAAAGCCAGAAGGTCCCCATCTTCATCATCAACGCCGCGGCCGGAGGGACCCGGATCGACCAGCACCAGCGCAACGACGCCGACCCGACCGATCTAACCACCCTCTATGGACGGATGTTGTGGCGCGTGCAGCAGGCGAAGCTGACCCACGGCATCCGCGCCATCCTGTGGCATCAGGGGGAGAACGACCAGGGCTCGGATGGGCCGACGGGCGGCTACGGGTGGGAGACCTACCAGCGCTACTTCGTGGAGATGTCGGCGGCCTGGAAGCAGGATTTCCCCAACGTAAAGAACTACACCGTCTTCCAGATCTGGCCGAACGCCTGCAGCATGGGCGGGCGTAGCGGATCGGGCGACATGCTGCGGGAGCAGCAGCGCACCCTGCCTCGCCTCTATTCCAACATGAGCATCCTGTCCACCCTCGGAATCCGCCCGCCCGGCCCGTGCCATTATCCGCTGGCCGGCTGGGCCGAATTCGCGCGCCTGGTCCAGCCGCTGATCGAGCGGGACCACTACGGCGTCGTGCCCGCCGCTTCCATCACCCCTCCCAATCTCCGGCATGCCTCGTATTCGGCCGGCGCGATTGCCCTGGAGTTCGACCAGCCGGTGGTCTGGACGGATGCGCTGGCGGGGCAGTTCTATCTGGATGGCGAGAAGGGCAAGGTCGCCTCGGGGCGCGTCTCCGGAAACGTGCTCACGCTCACGCTAAAGGAAGCTTCGGCGGCAAAGAAGATCACCTATCTCAAAGAGATCGCGTGGAACCAGGACACGCTGCTCCTCGGCGCCAACGGACTGGCCGCCCTGACATTTTGTGAGGTACCGATCCGCCCATGATCAAGAAGCTGATGGGGATGGCCCTGCTGTTCGCCGCGGGAACGGACAGCTGCGCCGCGCAGGAGGTCCCGCCGAAGGCCGAACCCTGGTACCAGGCGAGACGGATCGAAGGCTGGACGGTGCAGATCCGCGAAGAACTCCTCGACCAGGAGAAGCCCGCCACCGAGAAGGCGCTGGAGCTCCTGGGCGCCCAGTTGAAGGAGATCGTCCGCGTCGTGCCCGCCCCGACGGTCGCGAAGCTGCGGGAAGTGACCCTTTGGTTTTCGCCCCCCTACCCGAACGTGAAGCCCACCGCGGAATATCATCCGGGCGGGGACTGGCTCGTGAAAAACCACCGCAATCCGGAGATGGTCAAGGGCGTGGAGTTCACCGACACGCGCGACTTCGAGGCGGAGACCCGCCGCATGCCGAACTTCACCCTCCACGAACTCGCGCACGGGTACCACGACCGCGTGCTCGGATTCAACCACGCGGAGATCAAGGCCGCCTACGACCGCGCCAAGGCCGGCGGGAGCTACGACGCGGTCGAGCGCTGGCACGGCAACGGCCGACCCAACACGAAGGAGCGGGCCTACGGGATGACCAGCCCCCAGGAGTACTTCGCCGAATCGTCGGAGGCCTTCTTCTCCCGGAACGATTTCTTTCCGTTCACGCGCGAGGAGCTCCACGC
>JAHFOZ010000582.1 GCA_023261405.1 Planctomycetota bacterium | reverse complement strand
GGAAGACGCACTTGAGGAGCAAGAGGTGCTGGTCGCTGAGCCACTGGCCCTCAGCGGAAGCCAGGAAGCTGGAGTTGTGGGTGTTGCCATCGGCCGCCCGCCCGGCAACATTGAGGCTGCCGTGCCACTGCACCGGCGGCTCGTTGAAGTGGGTCACCTTCCCCGGCTCGACCTCGACCGGCGCCGCCGCGCCGTCGGTCTCCACCTTGAGGCGGCCCTCCTGCCCCGGCGACAGCTTCCCTTCGAGGATCTCGCCCGTGATGAGGCGCACCTTCAGCTTTCCCTCGGTCTTGATCGACGCAACCTGAGACCAGTCGATCTGGAGCCTCCCCGAGTGCGCCGTCGCGACCTCGAGTTTTCCCTTGTTCATCCCAGTCACCGTGCCCGAGATGCGGTCGCCGTTCTTGAGCTTGATTTCGTCTTCTCCCAGTGCGAACGAGGCGAGCAGCAGCAGGGAGAGGAGCCCCTTGGACATGAGACCTCCAGGCTGAATCGCGATGACCCTACTCTCGACGACCGCATGAGTCCAGGAAAAGAGTCCGGGGCGCCCGGGTTACCGAGCCCCCGGCGAGGGGTTTCAAGGCCGGGCCATCGCCGGGGCGGGCCCGAAGGACATGCTGGCGAAGCTCACGAGGCCGCCGCCCGGGTCGGGCGCGAAGCCGTACTTGTGCACCTTCCCCTGCGCCCCGTCGAGCAGGCGGAGCGCGGCGTAGGTGGCCGAGAGGCCGCAGACGTGGCGCCGGTTTCCGTCCGCCATCACGGAGTTCCAGAAGCCCTCGGGGTTGACCTCGGCGCATTCCTGGAGCCCGCGCGTGTCGCCGGCCATCATCCATTCCACGAGCTTCTGGTCGACCTCCACGTCATCCCCGAAGACGGGGCCCACGTGGGCGAAGTCCACGCCCGCCACGATGCAGGCCTTCCTCCCCCGGAGCGCCTCCCCCAGCGCCCCGAGGAATTCCTGGATGCGCGGCGCGGTCGACGGACTCGCCGTGCCGCAGTGGATCTCGAACGACGAGCAGAGGATGGGGAGCACGGTGAAGTCCGCCCCGGGTCGCGCGTGTTTGAGGAAGACCGCCTGGAACTCGGCCGAGTGCTCGGAACGATGGAGGATCTCGTTCTCGAAGATGCGGGCGCCGAACCGCTTCTCCAGTGAGCCGATGAGCTCCCGGTCGGGGTTCGTCGGGCCGAACGCGGTCTCATACGCCTTGGAGGTGACCACGAAGGGGTTCGGCGGCGAGGCGTGCGCCACGCCCAGGATCACGTAGACCTCCGCGTCGCTCCGCTCGGCCAGTTCCCGGTAGGCATAGGTGTAGCAGGTCCCGCCCCGGCGGAAATCGATGTGCGGGGCCAGGATGCCCGACAGGGGCGCGGCGGCGGACGGGAGGACCGGCTCCCCCGCCCCGGCCTCCGCGGAGTAGTACCCTTTCAGTTCCTTACCCACTTCCTCGGGCGAGCCATCGACGAACTTCGCGGCGCGGGCGGCCAGGGAGTTCCACTCGCCCTCGACGTCGCGGCGGCGCGCGGCCAGTCGCTCCGACTCGAGGAGGTAGTGCTGGTCGAGGTCCTCGACGACCTTCCGCACATCCTCCTCCTGCACGCCCGCATCGGGAAATTGCTCGAGGATGCCGCTCCTGACGGAGGCGGCATCGCGCTCACCGTCGAGGAAGGACGCCACGACGAAGGCGATGGGAGGCAGCGCCACCTGGTGGTCGAACACGCCCTCGTAGGGATCGGAGGCCACGAACAGCTGTTTCCCCTCGCGTTCGACCGGCGTGACCTTGATCGCGGTGCGGAACCGCGGAAGCGCCATGCGGCCATCGTACCGCGTGACACACCGGGAGTCTATTGATAGAATGGCGCGCCCTTGGGGCCGGGAGAGGTGCCGGAGCGGCCGAACGGGCACGCTTGGAAAGCGTGTGTACTCGCAAGGGTACCGAGGGTTCGAATCCCTCCCTCTCCGCCATCCTCCGCTCGCCGGAGCGGAACGACGGCAGGAGCGGAGGATGTCCTCCGAAGCCAGCCCCCCCGAGGGCGAAGGAGGGCCGTTGCGAGCTTCGGATGGCAGGCCACTTCGACTCGCGATGCCGTGCCGCTGCACTCCGCGGCATCCGGTCGCTCCGTGCAAGCAGCGCCATGAGGCGACCGGGTCGAAATGAAGGCCGTGGGAGACTCCCGGGACGAGACGGGCCAGTCGAGGGCGCGCCGGTGACCGACGAGAAGCACATGCTCGAGGCGATCCGGCTGGCCGAGCAGGCCGCCGGCGCCGGCGAGGTCCCCGTGGGCGCCCTCATCGTCAAGGACGGCCGAATCCTGGGACGCGCGCACAACCAGGTGGAGTCGCTCCACGACCCCACGGCCCACGCCGAGATGATCGCCATCACCCAGGCGGCCGAGGCTCTCGAGAACTGGCGGCTCGAGGGGGCCGAGATTTTCGTGACGCTGGAGCCTTGCGCCATGTGCGCCGGCGCCCTCGTCCTGGGCCGCGTCTCCAGGATCGTCTACGGCGCGGACGACCCCGTCGCCGGCGCCTGCGGCAGCGTCTTCAACATCGTCGCCGAGAAGCGCCTGAACCACCGCATCCCGGTCGTCAAGGGCGTCCAGGGCGAGCGTTGCGGGGAGCTGCTGCGCAGCTTCTTCAGGTCCCGCCGGGCCTCCAGGGAGTAGCGGCCACCCCGGCATGGGCTTCGGGCGGGCCCGCCGCGGGGGGCCAGGCGGTACGCCCTTCCCAAGCTCCTTGACCCAGGGCAGGTCCTCCTGTAGCCTGATCCCCATGAGCCACGCTCGATCGGGTCAAGGTTGCCTCGCGCTCCCCGGGGCCCGACGTCACGGACTTGGATGGCCGATATTTCCCGAGCGTGACAGGAGGAGTCGCCATGTTTGATCATCGCGTCGAATTCATCAGCATGGTCCAG
>JAHFOZ010000581.1 GCA_023261405.1 Planctomycetota bacterium | reverse complement strand
TGCCAATGCCCCGACCTCTCGGCCAGGTGGATCGCGCGATCCACCTGGCCGAGAGGTCGGGGCATTGGCAGGTCGAGGCGGGCGGCCTCGCGTGCCGGGCCACGGCATGGGCCTTCATGGGAGACTATGCGAGAGCCGAAATGGATCTCCTCTCGGCCGAACAAGTCCTGATGGGCCGCCGTCATCCCCTCCAGGCCCTCAATATCCTCCGCGCGAGAGTACGAATCTCCAGGCTCCTCGGCCGATGGAAAGACGTGGTTCGCCTGGGCCGAAGTGCGGCGCGGCTGGCGGGCAGGCTGAATGGCCGGAGGCACATCATCGAGTACCGCACGATGATCGCGGAGGCGAAGGCACGCCTCGGCGAGGAGCGCCAAGCCCTTTTCGCCCGGAAGGGGGCGGACCGGCTGGAAGTCCTCTGGAGGGGCGGGGCCGCCGCGCCGACTCTTCCTTCCAGGGTCGTTCGGAAGGCTGCAGCCGCGAATTCCTGTGTCCTGATCCTGGGCGAGGACGGGGCGGAGTCCGAGATGGAGACCCTGGCCCGCCGGATCCACCAGGAGAGCCGGCGTGCCACGCAGCCCATGGTTCTCGTGCCGTGCTGCCAGCTCGCCTTTCCTGCCGCCGAACTCGGAGGTCACGCCCAGGGGGCCTGGAGCGGGGCCGAGAAGGCCTCGAAGGGGTACTGGAAGGACGCGGAGGGGGGGACGCTGGTGCTTCAGCGCGTGGACCGGCTTCCGCGCGAGGCCCAGAACCTGCTTCTCCGGATGCTGGACGGATGGATACGTGCGGTGGGTGACGCGCACGAACGCCCGGCGAATGTGCGGGTGGTGGCGACGTGCTGCGACAAGGCAAGTCTCATCGAGCCTCTCCGGAGGCGGCTGGAGGCCTTCACCCTCCGCGTCCCGCCCCTCAGGGAGCGGAGGCATGAAATCCCCGCCTTGATCGAAAGGGCCCTTCGTGGACGGCGCACGATCACAGCCGATGCCGTGGCGGCCCTGGCGGCGCTTCCCTGGCACGGGAATGAAGCCGAGCTTCGGGCGGCCGCGGAGCGGCTCGTGGTCGGTGCCAGGAATTGCATTGGCATCAAGGACGTGCAGGGAAGTTTCAGGACGCCCGATTTGAAACGACATCGGGTCCGTGTCCACAAGAAGCGCCACTCGCGCCAAATGGCCGTTTCACCGGCCTAGTCCGGAGCCAAGTCCGGCACCGGCTCCCCCGACACCCCCCATTTCCGGCGCGGGAAGGCTGTCGGTCCCCGCCTGAATCATTCCCCACGGATGCCTCCTGACAGGCGCTGGCATTCGTTCCCGACCCTGCAGATTCCTCGGGTCCCGGGTTTGCAATGGCCACCCTGACGACCGGGGGGATGTGCGCGGGGTTTGCGCACGGAGCCTTTCCGGTCAAGGAAAGGAGTTCCAGATGCGCTTCAAAGCGACCGGGATCCTGGCAGGTCTTGCAGCCCTCCTGGGGGCCGCCGCAATGGCGGATGCGCAAGTGGGGCCGACGAATACCCCCACAGGCCCGCTGAAGGTCTACACCACCGACGCCAGCTCCACGTACACGTCGGTGATCACGTCCACCGGGCCCACGTATGTCCGACTCAGGGTCTACTACCTCGGCGTCATCAAGCACAACACGACCACCTACGTCTCGAGCTACGGCACCGTCAACTTTTCGAAGCTCGTCACGGGCATGAATCTCTGGGGCATGCAGGCCGGGCAGCAACTGGATTACAACACCAAGGTCTGGCTCGCGAGCAACCCGGCCCTCTACGACGTCGACGACTGGTGGGTCCCCATCGAGGCGCCCACCACGTACCACAAGGAAGATCCGCTCCGCGCCGATCCGAGGGACCTGCAGCGCTTCCGTCGGAAGGAACTGTGGGCGTAAGCACCTCGACCCGCAGGTTCGGGCCCTGTCGGCCGCAGGGGGCGGAACGGGTCCCGAACTCCTGCGGCTCAGTGCTCAGGATCCTGGCTGTGGTGGCTGGCGCCGCGGTGGTCGCCCTGGCGGTGGGGGCGCGCTCACCCGAAGGGGCGGCACCCGGGCCGGCTGCGGCGCAGTCCCGGATGGTCCCCGTGCCCCGGGAGGTAGCGGAGGCTCCCACGCCGATCCTCCCCGAGCCGACGCCGATGCCCAAGGTCCTGGCCGTGGAGGCGCCTCCCCCGGCATCCCCGCCGACGAAGCCGGAGCGGGCCCTGGAAGGGAACGCCCTCGCCGACGTGGCCGACCGGCTGACCGGGCTGTTGTGCAGGGAGCTTGCGCTCACGGAGTTCCAGCGCGTCCACGTCGTCGCCGCGCTCAGGAGGCGGGAGGGAAGGATCCAGGAGTACCACCGGCAGATCCTCGCCGCGGGCGTCTTCAGCGAGGGCGACTATGACCACCGGACCGGTCGGCTGATGCTGGATTCGTACCAGGCGATCGCGTCGGTCCTGGACTCCTTCCAGGAGCGGGTGTTCTCCGGAATGGTGGCGGAGTCCCGCCTGGGGGACGGGAGCGCCTTCGAGATTCCCGAGGGCATGGTGATCACCCAATAAGAACATTACCCCGGTCACACCTGGCGTCAGGGGGCCCGCACGGGCCCCCTGGCGCCGGTGATTAGGAGCGCCTCGCGATGGACAGCGGAACCGGCGCCCGGATCGAGTTGCGGATGACCAAGATCCTGGGCGTGTGCGAGCTGATGCTGGAGGACGTCTACGGCGCGCTCACGGAAGACCAGCGATGGGCGATCGCCAACCTGCAGAAGGCGGCCCAAGAAGTGCGCGACCTCGTCCTGGGGAACACCTCCCGGGATGCCAACGCCTGACAGGCCATGGGCCTTCGGCCATGGGCCATAGCCGACGCGGCGTGCCCGCCTTCTGCCCCGCCCTCCTGCTTCTCGGGACCACGATAGGCGGCGCTCACAGCTCCAGGGCCC
>JAHFOZ010000154.1 GCA_023261405.1 Planctomycetota bacterium | reverse complement strand
TCACGGAGGCGAAGAGATATCTCCCGTGATGGTAGGCCGTGTTCCAGTGTCCCAGGGCGGTGTGGAAGCGCCCCAGCCCGAGGGTCAGCTCGTCGGCATGCAGGTACTGGAGCATGATCCGCTCGGGGTCCACGACGGCGGAATTGGTGTCGTCCGCCTCGATGACGATCTCGCCGAGGAAGGAGAAGCGCTCCGGCAGGTCCGCCGTCAGGGTGAGATCG
The DNA here is from genome assembly GCA_023261405.1 of Planctomycetota bacterium. Taxonomy (GTDB): domain Bacteria; phylum Planctomycetota; class MHYJ01; order MHYJ01; family JACPRB01; genus JACQFK01. The sequence goes on along the minus strand of JAHFOZ010000154.1, from coordinate 10,368 downwards.
AGCTGTCCGACCACCACCGTCGACGAATCGTCGCCGCCCACGTTCCCTTTATCGCGGTCGACCACCTCGACCGTGACGTCGTTGAAGATCATGATCTTGAGGCGGTCGTACCAGCGGACACCTTCATCCCGTCCCAGCCGGTCCATCTGCTGTTCCAGCTCGGCCACGCGGCGCTCGAGATCCTGGGGCCGCTTGTTCTCGTCCTGTTTCCCCGTCGCCTGGAGGGAAAGGGCGCCGTCGGGAGGCGCGTTGCCCTGGAGGGACCACGCGGCCGCGGGCGCGAGCAGGACCAGTCCCACCGTGATTACATGGGCCCGAGCCCGCGCGGGGAAGGACATCATCGAAAACTCCCCATCTGGATGCTTGTTCGCGTCAGGGGAAACGAAGTTCAACCTGGGGCAGATCGGAGGGCGTCATCGAATTCACCCCGGTCACACCTCCCGATCCCCGGAAGTATAAATGCCCATGGCCCGATAGCAAGGGGAGATCGTCAATTCACGAAGCGATTCATTCGTGGGATGGGGTCTCGCGCACGGATCTACTGCGCTACTGCGGCGGTTGTTGCGGAAGAGTTCATCCTGACCCGTGTCGATCCAAGCCTCTCGACAGGAGAGTTCATCTCTTCCGATCCATCTCCTTCGGATCGAGGAGCGGGCGGGTGGCGCGCCGCAGGAAGAGGATGGCGAAGCAGGTGTCGACGGGGCTCTTCCCCCAGGAGCCGTCGCGGACCTGGTCGCGGAGGAGGAAGATCGCTCCCTCGGGATACCACTCCGCCTTCCCGAGGGTCTCGGTGGGATAGAGCCGGCAGGCCCGCTCGAGGGCATAGAGGAAGTAGTAATGGTGCTGGCCGTGACGCTTCGGATTCTCAGTCACGGTGAAGTTGTCGCGCAGCCAGTTCATGCCGGAGTTGACGGCGTCGTCCTTCCTCCAGTCGGCGCCCAGGAGATGGTCGCAGAGGACGAGGGCCCCGACGGCGCCGGCGGTCATGGATCCGTAGGGGGTATTGCCCCGCGGGCCGTAACTCCATCCCCGGGGCGCGACGGCGGTGCCCGCGGGAGACTCGCCGTACTGGTTCTCGCGCCACCACCGGGCGGCTTTCTGGAGCATCTCCTTGGGGAGGATGATCCCGGCGTCATGGCAGGCGCGCAGGCCGAGGGCCGCGTACTGGGAGTTCGAATTGTCCCCCGTATCGGGTCCCTCACGCTGCTTCCGCACCGGGATCTTTCGGCGGACGGGGGGCCTCCCCCGAGGATCCGCCACCGCCGGTCCCGTGGCGGCATCCCACCCGGGGCTCTCCACCGGAGGTTCGGGGTACGTCGTGGGGGCCCCGTAGCTCCACTGTCCGTTCTTGCACTGGTTGTCCACGAGAAACTGGGCGCACTGGAAGAGGCGGTCCTGGTGGGTGGCGCGATCGACCTCCTCGAGCAGCATGGCCTGGAGCGAGGTGCGGTAGGTCGTCGCGAGGGGCTCGTCGAGGATCGACTTCAGGAGTTCGTCGAAGAGGGGGTCGCCCGCGCGGAGGCCGGAGTGCGCCAGGGTGAGGAGGACGAGTTCCCGCATCTTTTCGGTCGCGGCCGGCTGTTTCCTGACTTTGGTGCGCAGGTTCTCGACGCCCGCCTTGATCGCCGCGTCCACCTTCACGGGGTCGGGCTGCTGGGGTCGGCCCCATGCCGGTGAGACGGGGAGGAAGAGCGCCGCCAAGCCGATGCCTGCTTTCATGGCGTTCATGCACTGCTCCCGGTCGCGACTCCCGATCCCACACCGATAGATGACCGAGCGGCGCCGATCATGTCGGCAGGGTTAGGATCAGGGCCGAGCGTCCGATCGCTCCCCGACAGGGCACGGCGAGCCCTGCGCCCCGGCTGAAGCGATCCGCCTGCGCGAGCAACCGCGAGCGTTCAAGCCTTGAGCTTGAAGACGAAGCGGATGCGCTGGGAGGAGCCCACGGGGCGGCCGCCGAGGGTGGCGGGGCGGAAGGTCCACTTGCGGACGGCGGCGAGGGCCGCGTCGCCGAAGGCCGCGGCGCCCGTGTTCTCCACGATCTTGACGTCGCCGCAGGTCCCCTGGGGCGTGATGGCGATCTCCACCACCACCTCGGCCTCGAGGCCGCGTCGCCGCGCGGCGAGCGGATACTGGGGCGCCGGGTTGTCGACCTCCGCCGCCGCGATCTCCCCATCCGCGCCCGACGCGCCGGCCGAGGGGGCCGCCGCAGGCGCGGCGACCGGTGGGGCAGGCGGCGGGGGGATGGGCTTGGCGGCCGGCGGAACCTGATCCGGGACGGGAGCCGGGAGCGGGGCCTCAACCGTCGGGGTCTCGGCGGCCGGGGTCGGCACGACGACGAATTCGACCAGCGGCGGAACGACCTCGTCCTCGGGGGGCGGGAGTTCCCGGGGCGTCTCCACCTCGGGCTCGGGTTCGGCGGGCCTGACCCGAAACTCAGCCAGCAGCGGACCCGAGGGGGCTGCGAGGGTCACCGTCACAAGCGCGGGCTCGTAGGGGGCGCCCGTCCCGACGCCCAAACCCACCCCCACGGCTAAAATCGCCCCGTGCAGGAGCAGCGACAAGAACCAGCAGGGAATCCGGCCTATCACACTCCCACCATGGCAACTCCCATGCCAGGACCCCTGAAGAGGGGGGGCTGTACGGAAAGTATACAACCGCAGTCTATTCCTGTCGCATCCCGATTCTAGGGTCTGCCTTGCCTTCGACATGCCTGCGGGCCACATCCTCGTACCGCAACGCGCGTGCCTCGGCCTCCTTGAACTGGGCGTCCGACACCTGGCCGATGACCTTACCGGGCATGCCCACCACGATCGAACGCGGAGGGATGACCTGGTCCTCCCGGACGAGCGCGCCCGCCGCGATGAGCGATCCCTCGCCGATCACGGCTCCGCTGAGGAGGATGCTGTGGATCCCGATGAGGCAGCGATCCCCCACCGACTTCGCGTGGATCATCGCCAGGTGCCCCACGGTCACGTGGCTCCCGATCACGAGGTCCTTGCCCGGATCGCAGTGGAGGACGCAGCCATCCTGGATGTTGGTGTGGTCGCCGATCGTGATCGTGGCCATGTCGCCGCGCACCACGGCGCCATACCAGACCGAGACCCCGCGGCCCAGCGCGACCGCGCCCACGACCACCGCGTTCTCGGCGACGAAGAATCCCCCGCGATCGGTCAGTTTCATGCCAGCAGCTTGAGGAAGCGCTCCTTCTCGCGCTCGAAGACGTAGACGATCGCCGTGATGCGGTGCGCGCGCCATGCCGCGGAGTACTGCCGCGACCAGTCGGCCGCCACTTTCTGCGGGTCCGGCGCGCAGCCGTCCTGCACGCCCCGGATCCACTTCTCCTTCCGGATCTCCTCGAGCTGCTCGGAGATGTCCCGCTCGGCATTGATCGTGCGGTGGCCGATGATGTAGCGCTTGACCGCGTCGGCCGGGCTCACGCCGGCCAGCTCCGCGATGCACCGGACGATCTCCTCCCGGTGGGCGGCCAGGAAGCGCTCCAGGTCGCCGCGGATCGCGTCGAACTGCCCCGACGCGTATCTGCGATCAAGCTCTTCCAGCTCGGTCATACGGACCCGACTTCCGACCGACGCGCTCCTACTGGAGCGCCAGGAGCTCCGCCAGGTTCGCCTTCCTTGTGATGATGGGCTCGATGGCCCCCTTCGGGCTCGTGAAGAGGACGTTCAAGCCGGGCCCGTGGCCGCTGAGCCGGCTGGACCCATGCATGACCACGCCCACGGTGATCGCGCCCTGCTGCCAGCGCAGCCCGTGCGAGGCGTCGCCGTTGGAGACCGCCACGAGGTCGCCCAGCCGGAGCTGGTCGAGCGAGTACTCCTTCACCGCCTCGGGCGAGGTGGACTGGATGTCGTAGTCGCCAGACCAGCTGTTGCCGCACCCCACGCCGGCGCCCATGAGCTTGTCGGGGATCACCTTGGCCACGGGAATCCGGACCTTCCCGCCCTTCTCGGACGGGTTGAGCGCCTTGAGGAGCCGCGGGCTGCAGTTCATGACCCGCACGTCCGGGTAGTCCGACAGGGCGAGCCCCAGGCCGCCGGCGCGGATCTGGATACGATCGCCCACGCAGAGCCGGTCGACCACCCTCTTGGGGAAGTACACGAGGACCCGCCCGTTGTGCTTGCCGGTGACGACGCCGGGCATGCCCTTGAGCTTGACGTCCTTGCCCTCCATGCAGGCATCGAGAATCACCGCCTCGTTGCCCACGCAGGCATAGAGCGCGAGCCCCGAATTGGCCCTGGAATCGCAGTTCCGGATGGCGACGCCGGGCTCCACGTGGTCCCCGGCCGCCCAGTCGAATGCGGGATCGCCGACCTTCACGGTGTAATTGATCCCGGAGAAGCCCACGGGGAAAAACGAGCCTCCGTCGGCCGCCACCTTCTCATCCGGCGCGCCCCAGAGGTACGGGTGGCAGATGCCGCCGCACACGGCCGTCTCGATCAACTTCTCCAGGTTCGTCTTGATCATCAATTCCTCCCTATATGACTCGGCGATTCACGCCCGAAGCTTCAGGTCATCTCCAGCAGGCTCCCCGGAAGAAAGGGGCGGCGGCGCCGCCGGGAAGACCAGGGTGACGGTGGTGCCCCGGCCGTGCCCGCTCCCGATCTCCAGCTTGCCCCCGTGGTTCGTCACGATGTTGTGGGCGACGGCCAGCCCCAGGCCCGTCCCCTCCCCCACATCCTTGGTGGTGAAGAAGGGATCCATGCAGCGGGCCAGCTCCGCCTCGTCCATGCCGCAGCCGTTGTCGGCCACCGAAACCCCCAGCGTCCCGGGCGCCCCCGGGCTGCGGTAGACCGTCACCATGCCCTCGCCCATCACGCAGGCGTCCACGGCGTTCATGAGGATGTTGAGAAAGGCCTGCTGGAGTTCCAGCGGGTCGCCCATCACCGGGGGCAGGTCCCCGGGCAGCTCGTTCCGGATGACGACCTCCTTGGCCCGCGCCCGGTGGTCCACGAAGGACGCCGCCTGGTCGACGATCTCGCGGAGCCCGACCGGCCGCGGCTCGAAGGGGCGCGGCCGGAACTGGAGGATCTTCTGGACGATGGCGCGGACGCGGTCCAGCCCGTCCTCGACGAGCCCGAGATACTCGGCGCGCTTGGCCTCGTCGAGCCCGCCCTGGCGGATCGCGCGGACGGCGTTGATCATCCCGCCCAGCGGGTTGTTGATCTCGTGGGCGATGCCGGCGGCGAGGGTCCCGGTGGTCGAGAGCCGCTGGGCGTGGAAGAGCTTGCGCTCCGTCTCGGTGATCCGCCCGCGGGCCTTGCGGACGTCGTCCTCCAGCGTGCGGCGGTTCTCGGCGATCTTGTCGAGCATGAGGTTGAACGCGGAGACCAGGCGTCCCATCTCGTCGTAGGTCTGGCCGCCGGGGATCTTCTGGGAGAAGTCGCCCCGGGCCACGCGGTTGGAGCCCTCCACGAGGGCCCCGAGGGGCCGGAGCACGAAGCGGTTCGTGAACATGTACACGTTGAGGAGCAGGAGCGCCGTCCCCACGGCCATGACGGTGAGGATGCTGGTCATGACCTCGCCGATCCCGTAGGAAGGCACCGCCGCGTTCCGGAGCCCGAGGCGCGCCGCGCAGCGCCCGCCCTGCGGCGGATGGAGCGGGACGTAGACCCGCGACTGCGGCACGTCCACCCTGACGGTCTTCATGGCCTGAGTCAAAGACCCCGCCTCGTCCCTGAGGATCCGCTCCGCATCCTTCTGGCTCGATCCGATCAGCTGCAGGCCTCCCTCCGCTTCGGCGACGAACACCCAGTCGGAGATCAATCCCGACTGTTCAAGCTTCCAGGAGAGGGCCCTCCAGTCCTCGTCGGTCCAGCCTTCCGACCGCGCCATCCAGACCCGTACGAGGTCGGACACGAGGGCGGCGACCAGGTCGGCGCTGCGGCGGGCCTCCTCCTGGGACCTGCGGGCCGCGTCGAGCCACAGGTTGAGCGTCAGGAGCCCCAGGACGAGGCCCATGAACAGGAAAATCGAGACCATCAGCTTGGTGCGAAGCGACATCCCGCACCCTGGTCCGGGCCCTGAAGCCTCCCCTCCGGGCTTCAAGCCCCCGGCTTCCTCCTCATCAAGGACCTAAAAAAGAAGGCACCCCTCTATCCCCGGGGTGCCTCCATGAATCCCCTCGAAACGCGCTTCACCGCGACTTCCGGTCCCCTCCCTACCTCTTCCTGCCACCCCCCAGGCCGTCCAGCAGGCTGATGAGCGGGAGGAAGAGCGCCACGACGATGAAGCCGACCGTGAGGCCCAGGCCCACGATCAGCATGGGTTCCAGGACGCTCATGAGGGCGCTCACGGCCGCGTCCACCTCGGCGTCGTAGTTGTCGGCGATCTTCAGGAGCATCTTGTCGAGCTCCCCGGTCTCTTCACCCACGTCGATCATGTTGATGACGATGTCGTCGAACACGCCGCAGGCGCCCAGGGGCTCGGCGATCGACTCGCCCTCGCGGATCGAGTCGTGGACGGAGGCGATGGCCTTGGCGACCACCTCGTTGCCCGTGGCGTTCTTGACGATGGAAAGGGCCTCGAGGATCGGGACGCCGGACTGCAGGAGCGTGCCCAGGGTGCGGCAGAAGCGGGAGATGACGGACTTCTTGATGATCATTCCGATGAGCGGGATCTTGAGCTTCAAGCGGTCGATGGTGACCCGTCCGCCCTTGGTCCGTCCCCAGGCGTTGAAGCCGATCGAGGCCAGGATGGGCGCGATGATGATGACCCACCAGAAGCTCAGGATGAATTTCGAGATGCCCATGAGGAGGATGGTCATGCCGGGCATGGGCACCTTGACCTGTTCGAACACCTCGGCGAACTTGGGGACGATGAACGTCATGATCGAGAGCACCACGGCGACCGCGATGATGATGACGACGATCGGGTAGATGGAGGCGCCGACGATTTTCCGCTTCAAGGCCTCCATGCGCTCCATGAAGGCCGCCAGGCGCTGCAGGATGATGTCGAGCACGCCGCCCGCCTCGCCCGCCTTCACCATGTTGACGTAGAGCTTGTCGAAGGTCTTGGGGTGCTTGCCCAGGGCCTCGGAGAAGGAGGATCCGGTCTCGACATCGTCCGCCACCTCGACGACGATGTTCTTCAGGAGGCCCGGTTTCTGCTGGTTGCCCAGGATCTTGAGGCTGCGCACGATGGGAAGGCCCGCGTCCATGAGCACGGAAAGCTGCTGGGTGAACTGGGTGAGCTGCTTGTGCTTCACGCGGCCGGAGAAGATCAGGGCCTTGCCGGGCGCCTTCCCGCTCGTGGGGACGGCGGAGATGGTCGCGGCCGGGCCCCCGGAGGCGCCCGTGGCCGGCTTGCCGGCGGCCGGGGTGGGAGGAGGCGTGGCGACCGCGGCCGGCGCGCCCGCCTTCTCCTTCACGTTCATGGGCTTGAGGCCCTTCTGCTTGAGCTTGACGATGGCGTCGTTCGCGCTGGCCGCATCGATCTCGGCCTTGATGCGCTTGCCCTTCCCGTCAATCGCCTCGACGTTGAATGTAGGCATGACGCCTCCTACCAATTCACCCCAACCCGCGCCCTGGAAGGCATGACTCCCCCGGCCAGGGAAGCGCGCCGCGTGTAAAAGTCTAGCACAGGCTTTCCAATCGATTCAAGCAAATTGAAGGGCAACGGTGCATTTTTCCATGGGACGCCGGCCGGGAGGCCGTCAGGCGCCAAAAAGGGTTTCCCGCACGACTTCCTCGATGGTGGTGTGACCGTCGAAGATGGCCAGGAGGCCCGACTCCCGCAGGGTCCGCATGCCCTGCTCCCGCGCCACGTGGCGGAGCTGCTCGGTGGAGGCCTCCTTGGCGACGAGCTCCTTGAGACGCTCCGTGAGGAGCATGATCTCGAAGACCGCCTGCCGGCCCTTGTACCCGGTGTTGTTGCACTTGGCGCAGCCCCTCCCCCAGCAGAACTTCTTCCCCTTCACGTCCTGGGGAGCCAGGGAGAGCTCCATGAGCATCTCCTCCGTGGGGGCGATCTCCTCCTTGCAATTGGAGCAGATCTTCCGGACGAGGCGCTGGGCCACGATGGCCTCCATCGAGGCGCAGATGAGGAAGGGCTCGACCCCCAGGTCCAGGAGGCGGGTGATGGCGCTCGGGGCGTCGTTCGTGTGCAGCGTGGAGAAGACCAGGTGGCCGGTGAGCGCCGCTTCGACGGCGATCTGCGCCGTCTCCAGGTCGCGCACCTCGCCGACCAGGATCGTGTCCGGGTCCTGGCGCAGGATGCTCCGGAGGAGGTTGGAGTAGGTGACCCCGATGTCCTCGTTGATCTGGCACTGGACGATGCCGTCCAGGTCGTACTCCACCGGGTCCTCGGTGGTGATGATCTTCCAGCGGATGTCGTTGGCGTAGTTGAGGCTGCTGTAGAGGGTGGTCGTCTTCCCGGACCCCGTGGGGCCCGTCACGATGATGATCCCGTGGGGGAGGTTGATGAGGTTCTTGAGCATCCTCATCTCCTCCTCGCGGAGGCCGATGTTGTCGAGGTCCAGCTTCACCACGCTCCGGTCCAGGACGCGCATCACGACCGACTCGCCGAAGATCGTGGGCAGCGTGGAGATGCGCAGGTCCACCGGGCGGCCGCTCACGGTGAGCAGGATGCGGCCGTCCTGGGGCACGCGGTTCTCGCTGATGTCCAGGTTCGAGAGCACCTTGATGCGCGAGATGATGGGGTTGGCCAGGTGGAGCGGGGGCGCCTCCATCTCGTACAGCACGCCGTCCACGCGGTACCGGACTTTGAACTCGCTCTCGAACGGCTCGAAATGGATGTCCGACGCCTGCGCCTTGATGGCCGTGGCCAGGATCAGGTTCAGCAGCTTCACCACCGGCGCGGAGTTGACCATTTCGTCGACGTTGTACGCCTTGCTCTTGAAGTCCTTGATCTCCTCGAACTTGAGATCGTCGCCGGACATCTTGTCGAGCGCCGTGGTGAGGCTCTCCTGCGAATGGGCGTAGTATTTCTCCAGGGCCTGCACGATGGCTTCCTCGCTGACCACCGCGCCCAGGACCTCACAGTGAAGCGAGTGGCGCAGGTCGTCCCGCACGTTCACGTCGTGCGGGTTGGACATGGCCACCGTGAGGACGTTGTCCTCGAACTTGATGGGGATGACGTTGTAGGCCTTTGCCATCACGGCGGGAACCTTCTGGATCACCTCGGCGGGGATCTCCAGGTCCGTGAGGTCCACCACCTCCATGCCCATCTGGGCCGCCAGGGCGAGGAGGATCTCCTCCTTGGAGACGTAGCCCAGCTTGACGAGAACGTCGCCGATGACGCCACCCTCCGCGCGCTGGTGGGAGAGGGCCTCCTGGATCTGGCCCTCGGTGATGAGCTCCATCTCCTTGAGGAGCTGGCCCAGAGGTTTCTGGCGGCCGCGATCGGAGCTCCCTGCGGAGCCTGCCGCGGTCTTTTTCATGGGATCCCCAGCCATCGTATGTTATTTATAGGCGTCCTTCCCGGAAGCGTCAACTAGAAACGGGGGACACGCGTCATGCGCGCCCTGCCGGTCCTCGCCGCCCTGCTCCTCCCGGCCTCCTTCGACTCGGCCCTTCGGGGGCCCGCTCAGGACAAGCAGGCGAAACCCCTCCGCGACCGCCTCGACGCCCTCGTCCAGGACCTGAAGCTCAAGGACGCCCGCGTCGGGATCCTGGTCTTCTCCGTCCGCGACGGCGCGGCCGTGTACGCCCACGACGAGCGGGAGGCCCTCAAGCTGGCCTCGAACACCAAGCTCCTGACCACCGCGGCGGCGATCTGCAAACTCGGCCCCGACTTCACGTTCCGCACGGCGGTGGGGACCGCGGGAGACGGACTCCACGTTTTCGGCGGCGGCGACCCCAACATCAGCGGCCGCTTCCACGACGACGACCCGACCGCCATCTTCAAGGCCTGGGCCGCGAAGCTCAAGGCCGCCGGGGTGGCCCGGGTCGGCGACATCGTCCTCCACGGCGGCATCTTCGACGAGGTCCAGACCCATCCGGAGTGGGCGATCTACGACCCCTGGTGGTGGTGGGGCGCCCCCTTCGGCGCCCTCTCGCTCAACGACAACTGCGTGGACGTCACCGTGGAGCCGGCCGAGCCCGGGAAGCCCTGCAGGGTGAGCCTCTCCCCCGACACGGCCTACGTGACGATCGACAACAAGACCCAGTCCGCCGCGAAGCCCCAGAAGCCTTTCGGATTCACCCGCGCCCGGGGCACGAACGGGATCAGCCTGCGCGGCGAGGTGGGCGCGAAGGCGACCTACTCGGTGGCGATCCACGATCCCGCACGCTACTTCGGCACGGTGCTCCGGGAAACGCTGGTCCGCTCCGGGATCGAAGTCGCCGGGAAGCTCGAGGAGTCCCCGGCCCCGCGGGAGGACGTCTAGGAGTT
>JAHFOZ010000153.1 GCA_023261405.1 Planctomycetota bacterium | reverse complement strand
CGGTGGTGCACATTGACCCGAACATCAGTGGTGCACCAAACCCGCACATGGGTGGTGCAGTAAACCCGGCTACACGTGGCGCACTATAGCCCGGCTAATGACACCCGCCAACGACCCTTTCTCACTTCTCTTCTTCAGAGACCGCAGAACTGGCAGCAACCCTCAATCTTGGGTCTGCATCTCCTACAGCGATTCTCCGGAGTGTGTCGGTGTCAGCCTGACTCTTGGGCGCCTTACTTGCGAGGATTTCAACGCAAGTCAGCCGAACACCCGGAGCTTGGTCGTTCATTGCGCAATTCCGGATCAACTCCTGCGCCTCATCGTGACGACAAAGTCGGCTTAGCCTCTTGAGTGCTGCGGCTCGGACCATGGGATGGGGATTGCCGCACTCTGTTCGTACGAGGCGTACAAACTCCTCACTCCTGGTAGCCCCTGCTACCTCCAATGTGAACGCCTTCAAATCGGGTTCAGCGGTCTGGTGGTACAGCTCCAGAATTGCGCGATCCGCCTCCGAAGAACCTTGCGTCCCCAGGAGGTCTAACATCACCTTTGTGGTCTTGAGGTCGTTTGCGTGGGAGCGGGTGAACTCTGCCATCTTTACGATGCTCTCGCTGTTCAACTTTGCAGATCCGACAAGACGCAGGTATTCAAGCTCGTGTCCGTCATTCCTAGCGACCGCTGCAGTGACAATCTCGCTGGCAAGCGCGCTATCCTGAACGTTTTGAATAACCATGGAGACAGCCAGCCCCTCCACCTCTCGGTCGGAATCAGCGAGAGCACTTGCCACAATTCTGCGGACCTGAGGATCGAGAATGTCGCTGAAATCATTCAAGTTGGTTGCAGGGGGCTTTGAAGCAAGGGAATTCCCAGCTGCACCTGCCTCAGATGGAATGCTAAGACCGGAGAAGCTATCTTGGGGATATTCCGCGGTGATGGCGGACAGTGCTCTCAGTCTCCGCTGCCAGCGACCTATGTTCTCGGCCGATTCCGCGACCTCCCGCAACCTGCTGATCTTCCGCAGCATCCCGTACAGAAGAAAATGGCGGAGCGGGCTATTCCCCGGCAAAGGTTGTCCCTGCCATTCAGTGACAAGCGTCTTGATTTCCGCTGGGTTCGAGGCAAGCAAGATTGCGATCATACCCTTCTTACTGGGCAGTTGAGTTTCAGAAAACCACAAGCGAACGGCATCCGAGAGGATACTGTCACGTTCCAAGAGGGTCGCCTCGAGAGAGCAGAGGAGTGGAATCTCTGCTTGCCAGTCACCTAGAGTCGCTAACGCCTTGAGACGCTCCAAACTTGCGAGCGCCTGGCCTCTTCGCAGTTCGAACGGTTCAGGACACTGTTCCGTTGAGGGATGGCCTTTGCTCGGGGCGCCTACCTGATTCGACTCTGTTTGCACAGCACGCCGAGCAGGAATGGGGCGGTCTTCGCCAGGTCGCCGTCGTAAGGCAACAACCGCTCCACAAGCCACTGCCAGAGCTATTACCAGGAGTCTTGGGCCAGCTGCTCTCTTCAAGGCAGCACGCCCCAATTCTTTAGCAGATCCTCCAGACTTTTCGGTTTAATGTCGGGGTCGTAACCCTTGAAGTATTCGGTCAGCGCATCCTTATAGAGCTTCTTGTTATCAGCAGTCTGCGGTTCTACACCGCAACTTGTTACGATTTTACACTTCACAGCCGTTGCGTCTGTCGCCTTCTTTACAGTAAGGTCGTAGCCCCACTGGAAATCGGCGAGCTTTACAGAATCGCAGATCGGTTTCGTCCGAAGGGTCGTGGTCTGCTGCAGATCAATCTCCTCCGTACCTGCCCCAGTGGCACTGTAGCCTCTATCCCCCCGAGATGGGTGTGAGGATGCTCACCACGTCGCCCGCCCGGAGGGCGCGGCCATCCGAGAGCCGTGCCTGCTCGTCGCCCACGATGAGGAGGAGCGAGGCGTGGGGCGCGCCGTCCGCCCCGAGCAGGAATCCCCGGAGCGGTTCCCCGTGACGGTCCGCCAGGAGGATCACCAGGTCCCGGAGCGTGCCGGCGACCGGCAGGTCCACGGATTCCTCCGCCGCGCCGGCCACCGCGCGCGCCTGCGCCGAAAACCTCACGGTGACTTTCACGGCCGCCCCTCCGCGAATGCCACCTCGAGATCGCGCAGGGGGACCTCGCGCAACGTGCCCGACTGAACCAGGAACACCCGGTCCGCCAGCCGGCGCGCCTCCTCGCGGCTGTGCGTCACGTGGAGGACGGTCACCCCCGTGGCCTTCCGCACCGACCGGAGGAGCGCGACCATCTCCTCGCGGGTCTCGTCGTCGAGCGCCGTGAGGGGCTCGTCCAGGAGCAGCACCCCGGGCCGCGCCGCCAGCGCCCGGCCCAGCGCCACCCGTTGCGCCTCGCCCCCGCTCAGACCCGCCGGCCGCCGCTCGAGGAGCGGAACGATCCCGAGAAGCCTCGCCAGCTCGTCCACGCGCCGGGCTACGTCCTCCTTCTTCCAGCGGCGCGCCACCGGGGAGAACTCGAGGTGCCCGCGCACGGTCATCGTCCGGAAGAGCGCGCGGTCCTGGGGCACGTACCCCCCGCCCCGGTCCGCGGGGGCAAGGGCCGTGGCATCCCGGCCCCCCAGGACCACCCGACCCGACGTCACCGGCCTGAGGCCGCAAGCCGCCTCGAGGAGCGTGGTCTTGCCGCAGCCGGTCTTCCCCATGAGGACGCCGTAGCCGCCCGCGGGGACGGAGAGCGAGACGCCCTCGAGCCTGAATGCGCCCGCCGATACCGAGACGCTCTCGAGCGCGATCACGCCCCCACCGCCCGGCCCAGCGAGCCGCCGGCGCCGAACGAGCGCGCCACGATGAGCACCGCCACCGCCATGCCCACCATGAGGAGCGACACGGCCACGGCCGCCTCGAGGTTCCCGATCGAGAGCTCGAGGAACACGGTCGTGGAGAGCACCTCCGTCTTCATCCGCGTGGCGCCCGAGAAGACGAGGATCGGGCCGAATTCGCCGAGGGCCCTCGCCCACGCCAGCGTGGCGGCCGCCAGGATCCCGCCTCCCGCCTCGGGCAGCGTCACGCGCCAGAACGCCTGCGCGCGGGTGCACCCCAGCGTCATCGCCACCTGCTCGCTCCGGGGGCTGATCTCGTCGAACGCGACCCGCATCGTCCGCGCGGCGAAGGCGCAGGAGACCATGAACTGCGCGAGGATGACGCTCGGCACCTCGTAGGTGACCGGGATGATCCTCTGCAGGAGCCGCCCCGGGGCCGTCTGGAAGAGGATCAGCAGCCCCAGGCCGATGACGAGGGGCGGCAGGATGATCGGGATGTCGATCACCGCCTCGAGCAGCCGCTTCCCCGGGAAGGCGCTCCGAGAGAGCAGGTAGCCCAGCGGCACCGCCACCCACACGGAGAGAATCGCCGTGAGGGTCGAGGAAATGAGGCTGAGCTGGATCGCGTAGCGCACCGCCCCGCTCCCCAGGGACTCCCACACAGTCCCGGGCGTCGTGTACATCGCCTGGGCCACGACCAGCGCCACGATGAGGAACACGTAGACCCCGCCGATCAGCGCCAGCGCGATCACGAACGCGCGATCGCCCCGGCCCGTCCCGGTCACGGCCCGGCCTTCCAGCGGAACCCCTCCGAGAGAAACCTCTTGCGCGACTCCTCCGATCGGAAGGATTCCAGGAGCCTCCCGGCCAGTTGCGCGTGCGGGGAGGCCTTCCCCACCGCCACCGGCTGCACGGCGAGCGCGCAGGGGATGTCGATGGCGATCCCCTCAAGCTTGTCCCCCGAGGCCGCGGCATTGCTCACGTACGCGACCACGGCGTCCAGCGACCCCGTCAGGAGACTGTTCACCAGCATGTCCCCCGTGGGGGCCTCGACCTTCACGTTCGCCCGCACGCGCTCGTACTGCTTGCTCTGGATGAGCGTCTCCTTCGTCAGCGCCCCGAGCGCGCACTGCTTCTCGTGGCCCACGCCCACGCGAAGCCCGGGCTGGCCCAACCCGTTCAGATCCTTGATCCCGTGCGGGTTCCCCCTGGTCGTCAGGATGACGAGCTGGTTGATCGAGACGGGCTGTGCGGGACCGAAGAGGTCCTGAACCTCCTTCATGAACGACTCGTCGCACGCGAAATAGAGATCGGGCCGCTCCTTGACTTTCATCGCGGCGACCAGGATCCCGCACCCGTTGAAGACGGCCTGCACGCGCACGCCTTCTCGCCGCTCGAAAGCCGCGATCGTCGGCGCAATCGCGGGCCGGAGCATCGCCCCCGCGTAGATGAGAAGCTTCGGCTCCTCGATCCAGGCGTCCCCGCCCACGACCTCGAACCCCGCCTTCGAGAAATCGTCCTGGCCGCGGTCCCGGGCCGCAAGCCAGCGGGCGAACCGGAAGGCGCCCGGCGGGGACCCGGCCGTCTTGAGGATGCCCGCCGAGACGGACGCCCGCGACCCCGCGAGTTCCGGCAGCTCCACCGCGACAAGCTCCGGATACTGAGCGACCGTCGCGTCCCACACGAAGCCCGCGTCCACGGTCCCAAGCTTCAGGTCGTTCGCCACCTCGTTCACCGTGGGCTTGGTGACCGCGACGCGCTTCTGCAGCCGCTCCCAAGCCCCGGCCTTACCCAGCGCCTCACGGACGATCTTCCCCACCGCGGCCGCCTCCGGGCTGGCGATCGCGATCTTCGAGTCGCCCGCCAGGAGCTCCTCCAGCGTCTTCACCTTCATCGGCGACCCCTTGCGGAACGCGAGCACCGGCCTCATCCGCGCGAGAGGGATCGAGTCCTCCAGCAACCCTTTCTCCCGGGCGATCTTCAGGAAAGCATCGTCTCCCGGAAGGTAGAGGTCGCCTTTCTTCACGATCTCGATGGAAGCCAGGAGCGTCTGCGACGGGCCGGACTGGATCTGGACCTGCACGCCCGTGGCCTGCTCGTAGGCGCGCGCGGCGGACTCCACCGGCACGCGCAGGCCCGCTCCGCAGAAGACAAGGAGCGGCTCCTTCCCCGGCACCGCGGGGGCCTGGCTCCGCGCCAGAAGCGCGAGCAGGGCGGCCAGGAGCGCCGCAGAGCCCACGAAGGCCAGCCAGGGGCCCGCCCGCCTCATCGCGACTCCAGCTTGGGGCGTCGGAAGAGCCGCAGCCCCGTCCAGAAGACCAGCAGCGCGGCGAGGGCCGTTCCCCCCCAGAGGAGCCGCCGTTCCGGCAGCAGCGGCGGCAGCGGCGGATCGGTCTCCACCGGCCCGAGCTCCGACAGGGGGCGCACCGGAAGGATGACCGGAGGAAGCGGCTTGCCTTCGAAAAGCGCGGGCCAGTCGGCCGCGATGAGCAGGTCGATCCCGGGGTTCTGGAGCTTCGCCTCGCAGGAGCACGGCCCGGTCAGGAACGTCGCGTAGTCCCCCAGGTTCTCATCGTTGATGCCCGCCCCCACGAGCGCCTCGAGCATCCTCCCGCGCCCGAAGACCGGGAAGACCATGGACT
The DNA here is from genome assembly GCA_023261405.1 of Planctomycetota bacterium. Classification (GTDB taxonomy): domain Bacteria; phylum Planctomycetota; class MHYJ01; order MHYJ01; family JACPRB01; genus JACQFK01. The sequence continues at coordinate 5,194 of JAHFOZ010000153.1, read as the reverse complement.
CCCGCTTCTCCTCGAGGCCTTTCTCGCTCCGCAGCAGCATCTTGAGAAAGAACTCCTCGGCCGAATCGTCCCGGGAGATGCGGAGCGCGGAAAACGCGAGCTTGAGCGGCACGGCCTCCGCGGCCCGCAGCCGGTCCGCCGGATCGTCCGTGAGAGCAGGCAGCTTGAGCGTCTCCTGCAGGACCTTCAGCCGCGCGTCGAGGAGCGCGGCGGCCGCGTCGTCCTTCTCCTTCGATCCGCTCTCGACGAGGACCCAGACGACCGAGTCCCCCTGAAGGATGCGCCGCACGATCTCCCGGCGCGCGGGCGATTCGAGGATCTTCTCCGCGGTCCCGGCCTTGAGCGGGCCGGTCCAGATCGTCTGCTGAAGGTCGGTCTCCGACGGATACACGAGCGCCAGGAGAGGAAGCTCTTCGTCCTTCGGACGGAGCAGCGGCGGCCCGGGAGGCTTCGACGTCTTGCGCTCGAGGTCGACCCGCTCGATCGCGAGGTTCGCCGCCGCCCCCTCCTCGCCGTTCTCCGCCCGCTCCAGCGGCGCGAGGGCCTTTCGATCCTCGTCCTTGAGGGGCCCGCGATGGTAGAGGAAGAGCTCGTACGGGGCGGAGCGCCAGCGTTCGAGCGCGTAGCGGAAGACAGGCACGTTGCACGTCGCCACGGCCTCGATCCCGCAGAGCACGGAGGCGGAATCCGGGACGGACCTCGAGGGCTCGAAGGAGATCTTGAGGTCCTTCTTCACCCGAACGTCCCGGAACTCCTTCACCAGCGCGCGGTCCGGGCCGCCCGCCTCCTTCGCGATGTCGAAGTCCGCGAGCACCTTCTTCCCCTGAAGCGTGACGTCGAAGACGCGCGCCCCGGCCGCCAGGCCGTCCGGCTCCACGAAATGGAGGCGGATGGTGTAGGAGCGCTCGACCTTCCCGTCCTTCTCCAGGTTCACCGTGGCGGACTTGAGCCCCTTGGCCCCCGAGGCGGCCACCCACGGGATCCCCGGCCCCGCGATCCGCGCCGCGTTGTGACGGAACCACTGCGGCTTGTCCGGGGAAAGGCTCACGGAGACGTTTGGCGATTTCCCGGCGACGCTCGGGAATTCCACCCAGTAGGTGCCGTCGGGCGCGCGGCGATCGCCCGGCGCGCCCAGGTTGATCCCCACCTTCTGAAGAGGCCCCTTCGCGTCCGGGGCCGGCCCGAAGAACGTCCACATCTCCGCCTCGGGCATGGGAACGAGCGCGAGGGAGGTCTGGTTCTGATAGGCGCAAATGCACGTGCGCGTGTAGTCCGGCGCGGTGAGCAGGCCCCCCGCGAGGACGAGGTTGTTCGTGCAGCTCGACCGGAACCCGCCGAAATTCCCGGTGCCCCCGTCGCCGGCCAGGTCGAAGTAGCCCGCCGCGCCGGAGCGGAAGGTCATGAGATGCTCCGAGGCGGCCGGCGTGTTGCATCCGTGATTGCGCGTCCAGGTCCACTCCACCGGCTCGCCGGTGAAGGGGTGGGGCCGCAACCGGGGCGCGCCGGTGCGGAGGTCGCAGGCCTTCTCGGCCAGCAGGATGGTGTCGCCGTTGATCATGGCGGGGCCCACCTGGGTCCCCTGCCAGAGGAGCTTCCCGTCGCCGCCCCGGTAGGCGCGCATCCCCTTGGGCTCGTCCTTGATGGTGTCCCGCGCGTAGCGTCCGGCCTCGACGAGGATATCGCAGCGCGCGGAGTAGCTGAGCCAGGTGCCAAAGACATCCTGCTCCGTGCTCCAGAGGATCTTCCCGGTGCGGAGATCGAAGGCCGTCAGTCGCGCAGGGGTCTTGGGGGTCTCGCCCCGGCGCTTCAGGCGGTCCACCTGAGGGCCGGACAGGCGGTCGATGGCGAAGAGGCGGCCGCTCCCGGCGCAGAGGGCGTTGTGCCGGAACCCGTTCACGGACGAGGCCGTCCAGGCCACCTTCCCGGTGTGACGATCCATCACGACGAGCCGGCGGCTGGACGAGAGATTGTCGCTGTCCCCCTTGAGGGCGCTCAGTTTCTTGATGAGCTCCGCCGCGGCGGCATCCGCGCCGCGCGGGTCGTCGAAGCCCGCCTTGGGGTCGGTGGACACGAGCGTCGCGCCCATGAGCGGCTCGGCGCCGCCGACGAGGAGGTCGTCCACCACGTTCAGGTATCCCCAGGCCGCCCCGTCCGGAAGGGAGAACTCGGAGACCTTGCTCCCCGTGGCGGGGTCGAGGCGGAGGCAGGCCTTGCCGTTGATCACGTAGATGCCGTCCGAGCAGGAGATGAAGTTCGTCCCGCTCGCATTCGCGCCGGGCTGGTGGAGGACGTTGTTGTAGAAAGACCCGACGCCGGGCAGCGTGGCCTCCCAGAGCACGCGACCGGTGTAGATGTCCATCGCGCGGAGGAGGTTCATGCCCTCGATGATGAGGCGGCCGTCGATCACCTGGGGCTGCGGGCCGTGGCCGTGGCGCGGGAGGATGCCCGCGTTCGAGGAGCCGCCGAACCAGAGAAGCCCGAGCGGGGCGCGGACGCGCCGGTCGCGCGACACGCGGGTGTTGGCGGCGTCGGCGTGCTCGTGGGTCCAGTCGCCCGCGCCGGGGAGCGGCCCGGGACGGGCGAGCACCACCCGGTCATAGGATTCCCGGGTCACGGCCTCCTCGGGGCGCTCGAACGCCGCCCATCGCACGACGGCGCGCCGCTGCTCCTCGCGGCCCGCCACGCTGAGCATGCCGCCGTAGGGCCGGAGAGTCGCGAAGGCCGCGGCCGCAAAGCGGTCGCCCTCACCCCACCCAGCGGCTTCGAGGTCTTCGCAGAGGACCAGGCTCGCGAAATACGGCGGCAGGGTGACGGTGGACGGGTCGCCTGCGTGGACCGAGGCGCGGACGCCGTAGAGCCCTGCCGCGATGATCCGCTTCCGCGCCGCCTCCACGCGAGCCGGGTCGGGGTCGAGTGCGACGATTCGAAGCATGCCCGCACGCACGAGCGCCTCCAGGAACCCGTCGGGCCCCAATCCCCAGAGGACCGCGTACCCTTCGCGCACGCCCGCGGACTCAAGGACCGCCTTCGCCCGGGCGACGGCCATCTCGGGAAGCGGCGTCTCCACGGGGCGCCAGGGATGGGCCACGGGCTCGGTCTTCTCCCCGCCGAAGCAGGAGATCCGTCCCTCGCGCGAAACGGCGAAGAGGCGGTCGTCGGCGGCGATGAGCCGCGCCGCAGGCTCGGGGAGCCCGGTCTTCCACACGACCTTCCCGGGGGCGGAAGGATCCACCGCCACGAGGGATTTTTCGCTCCCGGCGTAGACCCGGTTCCCCGCCTTGACGAGGGCGCTGACCCAGGAGACGCCCAGGGTCTCGCGCTGGCCGACCGCCCACCGGATCTTCTTCGTGACCTTGCCATTCTTGTCCGCGGTCTCGACGGTCTCCATCCGGGGCGCCTTCAGGAAGACGAGGTCGCCCGTCTTGGAGGCGAAGTAGAGTCCCTCCTCCGCAACGACCAGGGGGCTCCCCACCTCGCCCATGAGGTTGCCGGTCACCAGGTCGAAGCCGGCCTCGCCGTTGAAGAAGAAGCCGCCGCCGACCGCCACGTCCGGGCCTCCGCGCCGGGAGTGCTCCGGGATCGCCCACTGGAAGTAGACCCCTTTCCCCGTGGCGCGGTCGTAGCAGGCGGGCATCGAGCGGCCGCCCGGGATAAGGAGCTTGTCGCCCGCGATCACCATCGCCCCCTGCGGCGCGACGCCTCCGAACGAGTCGGTGTTGTGGGGCTGCTTGATGTAGACGGAGCCGTCGCCGTCGTTGATCCAGACGGGCCGCCCGGTGCTCGCGTCGAGCGCGTGGATGAAGGTCCCCATGAACGGCCAGATGCCGGCGGCGAAGTAGACGGTGCCGTCGGCGATCACGGGCGCGCCGCGCGCGGGCCAGGTCGAGATCAGGCGCTCGTTCCCCAGGATGCGCCGGTCGGCCGGGGCGCCGCGGAATTTCCAGTGGAGGGACCCCAGCGCCGCGTCGAGGCAGTAGAGGAAGCCGTCGTCGGAGACGACGTAGAGCCGTCCCTCCCAGGCGGCCGGGGCGAAGCGGATCGGCCCGTCGGCATGGAAGGTCCACTTCTCGGCGCCGCTGCGGGTATCGTAGGCGGTGACGGTGTCGTGCCGCGACGAGGCCAGGAAGAGGGTGGAGCCGACGACGATGGGGTCGTAGACCGCGTCGAACTGCACCCTGGGCTGGTCGGGCCAGGCGGGGACGAGCGGGGGAAGCTCGCGCGTCCACTGGAGGTGGAGCTCCGCCGGGAGGGTTTGCGACGTGGCGCCGCTGCGGCGCTCGTCGTGGCGGCTGAGCGGCCAGTCGTCGCCCGACGCGGTCGCCGCCCCCAGCAGGAGGAAGAGCCCGATGCCCATCTCAATGATCAACGCTCGCCGCGGGGCTAACATGGCTTCGGCTATTCTATAGCAGCAGGGGGCACCGATCCTAGGGGCGAGTCCACTTGATCACTCAGCCGCTTGGCGAGCCCCTTCAATTCCGGTAGTCTATCCGGACCCATGACCCTGACCGCCTATAACCAGGTCCCCCTGCCATCGTTCATGTACGGCACGGCGTGGAAGAAGGATGCCACGTCCACCCTCGTGCAGCTGGCCGTGGAGTCCGGCTTCAGGGCGATCGACACGGCCAACCAGCTGATCCACTACGACGAGGCCCGGGTGGGCGAGGCCCTCCTGGCCCTCCAGAAGAAAGGAATCGGGCGGGAGTCGCTGTTCCTCCAGACCAAGTTCACGTCGGTCAACGGCCAGGATCATCGGACCCCGTACGACGCCTCGGCCGATCTCGCCACGCAGGTCCGGCAGTCCTTCGAGAGTTCGCTGGCCCACCTCCACGCCGACCATCTGGACTCCTATGTCCTGCACGGCCCCTACTCCCGGCGGGGCCTCCTGGACGAGGACTGGGAGGTCTGGGCGGCCATCGAGGAGGTCCATCGTTCGGGGAAAGCGAGGATCATCGGCATCAGCAACGTCTCGGCCGAACAGCTCGCGCTCCTCTGCGCGCGCGCGACGACGAAACCCATGGTCGTGCAGAACCGCTGCTTCGCGGTGCGCGGATGGGACAAGGAAGTGCGGGAGATCTGCCGCGCCCAGGGGGTCGTCTACCAGGGCTTTTCCCTGCTGACCGCCAACCAGGAGTTCCTGTCGGATCCCGCCCTGCTCGCGATCGCCCGGCGTCTGGGGGCCGGGATCGCCCAGGTG
>JAHFOZ010000152.1 GCA_023261405.1 Planctomycetota bacterium | reverse complement strand
GCCCTCCTGGTCGGCCAGGAGGATGCCCGCCAGGTCCTTCGTGAAATCCTTCCGATCGATGACCGGCTTGCCGCCTTCCCCGTAGGCCCCGATGAGGATGGGGCTGTCCGTCGTGCCGTTCCCCTTGGGCCGCAGCTCCTCGTCCCAGGTGTCGCCGCACTTCAGCAGGAGGCGGTCGCCGGGGAGATAGGTGTGGGTCGAGGCGCGCGCCAGCGTTTTCCAGGGTCCGGAGGCTCCCTCCGGCTTGGCGTTCGTCCCGGACCAGGTGTCGTCCCCCGCCGATTGACTGACGTAGTAGGCCGTTCCCTTCGCCTTTCCCTGCGCCGGGAGGAGAGGCGCCAGGGCAACACCGGCGCCTCCCGCCGCGATTCCCGTGATGAACTGTCTTCGCGACGGCGGCCTGTCGCTTACGGGTCGATTCATGTTCTCTCTTCAACGGAATCCCGGACCGCGCGTAGGGCGTCGGGCGTGCTCCTGACGGGAAGCCGAAGCTCTTCACAGGGAACGCGCGCCGGGGACACGACGGGCTCCGCGATCGAGGACGACCCCCTCCTGGCCCCGGGAGTTGTCGATCAGGGGACGGACCGCAGCGCCACGCCGAACTTCGCCTTGTTGAAGGTCGCCGTCTCCGTCACGAGCCGGAGCGAGGGCGGCGCGGAGCGGTCGAACTCCAGGAGGCCCACGATCGTCGCGTCGATCTGCACGGGCTTGTGTTCCGGATGGCCCGGGTAGAAGGGTCGCTTCATGCTGAAGACGCCGTCGATCCGCGCGCGCGTCCTGCCTTCCCGCACGGATTCCACGGTCGCCTTGAGCGACGCGGTCTCGATCTGGTTCCGGTCGATCTGGTCGCCGCGCGTGTCCTCGGTCGCCGGATAGAAGTGGTTGAGAAGGCGTGTCGCGACCTCCGGGTCGATGTCCCACGAGGCGCCGCTCTCGCGGGGCCCCGCCGGAAGCAGCATCAGCCACTCGGCCTTCTCCAGGACGAGCCAGGTCTCGGCGGGGAACCCCTGCCACGAGCCTTGGCGGACGTCGTAGGGCGCCGACAGGTGGAGCGCCAGCGCGTCGGGCCCGGCGGGCGGACGCGCCGACTGGGGCGCGGGCTTGACGAGCGCGGGGCCTTCCTTCAGCTGAAACTTCTCGATGGCGCCCTCGAGCATCGAGAGGACCTTCTTCGTATCGGGCACGGTCTTCGAATCCGTCACGGTCCCGTCGGCCGCCACGATGTAAACGCACACGCTCCCGGCGGACATCTTCTTCTTCAGCGCCTCGTGGTAGATGCGAAGGCAGGCCTTCTTCTCCTCCGGCGGCGCCCCGCCGCCCTTCTCGTAGTCTTCGTTGGAGGTGTAGACCGGGACGAAGTAGCCGTTCAGGAGCGCGATGATCCGGTCGTCCGAGAGCGGACCCGCCCTCAGAGCGAACGCGCCCCCTCAGCACCGGCCGGTGGCCATCCGGCCGTCATGCGTGAAGAGGAAGACGGGCCGGCCGTGCTTGCGCGCCAGCTCCTCGGCGCCGCGAATGTCCTTGAGCCACCCGATGAGATCGAACTTCCTCTCCTCGGGCCGCGGCTGCAGCTCCTGGATCCGCCGGTCGAGCCGGGCGGACAGGTCGCCCTCCTGCGGGAGGGCGGCGGCAAGGCAAAGCACCAGAGGGGACATTCGGATCATTTCTGCTACCTCTACAAGGAATCTGGGCAGGGAGTTGTGACGTATGGCAACCGCGAGCGCCCTGAAGAAATTCCCCGGACGCGCGACGGACGCGCCGTATAATCCATCACCGTGATTCTCCTCCTCGCCGTTCTGGCCCTCCAGAATCCCCCCCCCGCCCCTGCCGCGCAGGAGGAGCTCGCGCCCCAGGTCAGCGTCGCCGAGAACGCCGTCTTTCCCCATGCCGCCATCAGCCCCGACGGCAGCCTCATCGCCGCCACCTTCGTGCGAAACGGCAACATCGAGGTCGCCCTCTCCACCGACCGCGGCCGGACCTTTCGCGCCCCCGTCATCGCGATGGACGTCAAGGGCATGGCCCGCCCCGGCGCCCGCCGCGGACCCCGCATCGCCGTCGACGGCCAGAAGCGTCTCTTCATCGTCGCCCCCCTCTGCTTCGACGCCGCCGAGATCGCCGCCAACCGCGCCGTCAACGAACTCTGGGTCTCCACCTCCGGCGACCTCGGCAAGACCTACTCCCCGCCTGTCCGCATCAACGACGCCCCCAAGGGCGCCCGCGAATCCCTCTTCTCCATCGCCCTCACCCCCGCCGGCGACCTCCACGTCGCCTGGCTCGACACCCGGGAGGACAAGGGACCTTCCCTCCGCCACGCCAAGGTCTCCGACCACGGCCGCAAGGCCGGCAAGAGCACCCTCGTCGCCCGCAACCTCTGCGACGACTGCGCCCCCGCCATCGCCGTCGACGGCAAGGGCAACCCCGCCCTCTCCTGGTGGCCCACCGCCCCGCCCAAGTCGACCCGCCAGCCCCTCTGGTGCTCCTCCGCCAACGGCGGCGCCGCCTTCTCCACCCCCGCCCCCGTCACCTCCGCCGAAACCAACGTCACCGGCTGCCCCAACGAATCCCCCGCCGTCGCCCTCTCCGCCGACGGCAAGACCCTCGCCCTCGCCTGGTCCGACCTCCGCGACATCATCCGCGACCCCAAGCTCGACCGCACCGTCTTCTGGACCGTCGGCACGCCCCCCAAGCTCCCCGCCGAGACCCCGCCCAGCACCACCTCCTTCCTCGGCCAGGCCCGGCCCGCCCTGGTCTTCGACCCCAAGGGCGTCCCCTGGTGCGCCTGGGAGGAGGGCCGCAACGGCGTGCAGCAGGTCTACGCTTTCGACGGCGGCACCCGCCGCGAGATCGCCGTCACCCTCCCCGACGACGCGAAGGGCGCCTTCCCCACCCTCGCCGCCGGCGGCGGCCTCGTCGCCGTGGCCTACGCCCTGGGCGAAGGCGTCGCCTTCCGCATCCTTGCGGGCAAGTAGACGCGCTGCTATCATCGCCCTCGATCCCCCATGACGAGCCGCCTCTTCGGGACCGCCGGCATCCGCGGCGTCACCAACTCCGGCATCACCCCCGAGCTCGCCGTCCAGGTCGCCCGCGCCTACGCCGACTGGCTCCACGCCCACGGCCGCGACTCCGGCTCCGTCGGCGTCGCCCACGACACGCGCTGGGGCGCCGAACTGCTCGCCCGCGCCGCCGCCAGCGCCTTCGCCAGCGCCGGCTTCCACGTCCAGTTCTACGGCTGCGTCCCCTCCCCCGTCCTCTCCCTCAACCTCGCCCGCACCGGCCAGGACGGCGGCCTCATGGTCACCGGCTCCCACATGCCCCCGGACCGCATCGGCCTCGTCCTCCTCCATCGCGACGGCGCCATCGCCCCCTACGCCGTCACCGACCAGGTCGAGAAGATCCTCGCCGGCGAATCGTTCCGCGAGGTCCCCCCGCAGCGCATCGGCCGCCTCGAGGAGGCCTTCCATCCCTACGAGCTCTACATTTCCGAGTCCGTGAAGGCCGTCGACGCCCGCCTCTGCCGCTCGAAGAAGTTCCGCGTCGTCGCCGACCCCGCCAACGGCACCGCCAGCTACATCGCCAAGGAGTTCTTCGAGTGGCTCGGCTGCGAGACCGAGCTCCTGCACTTCGACCCCAACCCGGTCCCCGACCGCCCCAGCGAGCCCCGCGCCCATACCGTCTCCGCCGCCATCGAGCTCGTCCGCCGCGAAAAGGCCGACCTCGGCGCCTGCTTCGACGTCGACGCCGACCGCGTCCTCCTCATCGACCGCGACGGCGTCCCCCTCTCCGAGGACGTCGTCGGCGCCGTCTTCGCCCGCGACGAGCTCCGGCCCGGCGACGTCTGCGTCGTCCCCGTGAATTCCTCCGGCCTCATCGAGCAGGTCTGCCGCGAGGCGGGCGCGCGCCTCGAGTACTGCGAGGTGGGCCAGACCGCCGCCGTCCAGAAGATCCGCGACCTGGGCGCCGCCTACAGCTACGAGGAATCCGGGAAGTACTACTTCACCCGGACCTACCCATGGTCCGACGGCCTCTACTCCGCCGCCCGCATGCTCCAGCTCATGGCCCGCAGCGGCGAGACCGCCGCCGCCCTCGCCGCGCGCTTCCCCCGCTTCCACCAGGCCAAGCGCAACCTCCCCGTGGAGGAGGGCCGCAAGGATCCCGCCATGGACGCCCTCCTCGGGCGCCTGGAGAAGACCCTCGCCGACGGCCGCGCGCGCGACGTCACCGTCGACGGCTTCAAGCGCGTCTACGAGGACGGCTCCTGGCTCATGTTCCGCAAGAGCGGCACCGAGCCCGTCATCCGCATCTACACCGACGCGCCCTCTCTCGAGCGCGCCGAGGACCTGGCCTCCCGCGGCGAGTCCCTTCTGAAGGAGTGCCTGTGACCGGCGAGGAACTCGTCCGCCACCTCCGTGCCGCCGCGGAGCCCGACCCCGCCCGCGTCCTCGACGCCCTCCTCGAGTGCTCCGGCGCCGAGCGCGGCTTCCTCCTCCTCCTCCGGGGCGCGGACCTCTCCGTCCTCGCCGCCCGCCACATGGACGGCGAGGAGGTCGCCCGCGCCCGCGAGAAGGTGAGCCGCACGCTCCTCCAGCGCGCCCTCGCCGAGGGCCACCCCGTCGCCGCCACCGACGCCGACCTCTCCACCGTGCAGAGCCTCCAGGGACAGAAGGTCCGCTCCGCCTGCGTCGTGCCGCTCCCCTCCTGCCGCGGGGCGGTCTACCTCGACCACCGCCACCGCTCGGACCTCGACCTGGGACTCCTGGCCGGCGTGGCCGGCGCCCTCGACGCCGCGCTCCGCTCCGCCTTCGAGCTCGACGAGCTCCGCGCGCGCCACGGCGCCTCCTTCGGCGGCCTGGTCGGCTCCTCCAGGCCCATGCGCGAGCTCTTCCGGCTCCTCGAGCGCGTCGCCGCCGCGCCCTACCCCGTCCTGGTCTGCGGGGAGAGCGGCACCGGGAAGGAACTCGTCGCCGCCGCGATCCACCGGCGCAGCCCGCGCGCCGCGGCCCCCTTCGTCGCCGCCAACTGCGCCGCGCTCCCGGAACCGCTGGTGGACTCCGAGCTCTTCGGCCACGTCAAGGGCGCCTTCACCGGAGCCGACCGCGACCGCCCCGGCCTCTTCGAACAGGCCCATGGCGGCACGCTCTTCCTCGACGAGGTCGCCTGCCTCTCCCCCGGGGCGCAGGAGTCGCTCCTCCGCGTCCTCCAGTCCGGCGAGGTCCGCCGCCTGGGCGCCGTCAAGACCGGGACCGTCGACGTCCGCGTCATCGCCGCCACGAACGAGGATCTCGAGGACTCCGGTCTCTTCCGCAAGGATCTCTACTACCGGCTCAACGTCCTCCGCCTCGACCTGCCCCCGCTCCGCGAGAGGAGGGAGGATCTCCCGCTCCTGGCGGACCACCTCCTGGACCGCGTGGCGGCCGAGACGCGCTCTCCGCGCAAGCGCCTCACGAAGCCCGCGCTCGGCGTCCTCGTGGAGCACGCGTGGCCCGGCAATGTCCGCGAGCTCGAGAACGCGCTGCGTCGCGCGGCCGCTCTCTCCGACCGCGACGCGCTGGACGTCGCGGACTTCGCCTTCCTCAAGCCCCGGCCCGCGGAGGCCGACCGGCCGGCCATCGTCCCTCTCGAGGACCACATCCGCGCGGCGCTCGTCCAGTGGGGCGGGACCCTGGAACTCCAGCAGATCGCCGACCGCCTGGGCCTCTCCCGGAAGACCCTCTGGGAGAAGAAGAAGAAATGGGGGCTCTGATCCGCCTCCTCGCCGTCCCCTCCGTCCTGTGGATCGTCTCCTGCGCCGCGGTGCCCGCCGCGCAGGAGGCCGATGACCTCTACCGCGAGGCCCTCGAACACCCCGCCCGCGCGCGGGAGCTCCTGGACCGCGCCGTCGCGCTGGACCCCTCGAGGCCCGAGTTCTTCACCCTGCGGGCCCGCACCTGCCTGGCGTCGGGCCGTCTCGCCGACGCCGTCCGCGACTACGGGGCGGCGATCCCGCTCCTCGAGCGGCGTCCCGCGGAGCGCGCGGCCATCCACCTCGCCCGGGCGCTGCTCCGCGACCCGGACGGGGCCGAGGAGGATCTCGCCGCGGCCCTCGCGCTCTTCCCCGACTACGTGGAGGTCCTCCTCGAGCGGGCCCGGCTGCGGCGCCTTGGGCACCGCCCCATCGAGGCCGGCGAGGACGAGGCCCACGCCTGCCGGGTGGGCGCGGGGTTCGCGGCGCGCTTCCACAACGAGGGGGTGCTCGCGCTCAACCAGGGGCGGTTCGAGGAGGCGGAGCGCGCGTTCGGCTTCGCGCTCGTCCTCGACCCCGTCTTCGCCGACGCGCACGTGGCCCTCGGGCGCGCGGCCTTCGAGCGGCGCCGCTTCGCCGCCGCGACCGAGGCGCTCGGACGGGCCATTTCGCTACGGCCCCGGGACGCCGAGCTCCGCGTCCACCGCGGGAATGCCCTGTTCGCGCAGTCGCTCCACGCCCCGGCGCTCGACGATTTCAAGGTCGCCGTGGACCTCGACCCGACGCTCCCCCCCGCCTGGGCGGGGCTCGGCATGTCCCGGGCGCGGATGAAGGACCCGGCCGGCGCGCAGGAAGCCTTCGCGCGCGCCCTCGAACTCGACCGCGGCTGCTATCCCGCGCGTCTCAACCTGGGCCTCCTCCTCCACGAGCTCGGGCGCCTGGAGGAGGCGGAAAGGGAGATCCTCCTCGCCCTGGCGATCTTCACCACGGCGGAGGGCGTCCAGTCGCTCGGCCGCGTGGTGCTCGACCGCGGCGACCGCCCGCGGGCCACGGGGATCCTGGAGAAGGCCCTCACGATCTGCCGCGACGCGGCGCTCCGCGGGTCAATCGAGGCCGACCTCCTGCGCGCCCGGGAGCCGGCGCCGTGAGGGATCATGCCCGGTCCTCCCGTCCAGACCTCATGCGGTGCGCGGCGCTCCTCCTGGTCCTGGCCGGTTGCGGGGGCGGTCCGCCGCGCCGCGGTCCGGAAGCCGGCCCCGACGCGATCGATGCCGCGCTCGAGGCCTTCCAGCGCGGCGATCACGCGGGAGCGGATCGGATCCTGGCCGGATCGCAGGACGTCCAGGCGGTCCTCGTCCGCGCGCGCCTGGAGTCGTTGCGCAACCGGGACCGCGAGGCGCTGGCGATCCTGAGGCCGCTCGCGCCCCGGAGGGGGGAGAAACCCAGGGACTTCGACGAGATGCAGCTCCAGGGGCGCGTCCTCTCGGACATCGCCTCGGCCTGCGTCCGCATGGACGACTTCGCGGGGGCGGCCGACGCCTTCGCCCAGCTGGGGGAGCGGGTGCTCGCGCTGAAGTACGGGCGCCTGGCGAAGGACATCGGCTACCTGGGCGGGCTGGGCGAGTCCGAGGCGCACGCGCCGTTCCTCTCCATGGACCCGCTGCCCACGGTGCGGATGTCGGTGAACGGCACGCCCGGCACGTTCATCGTGGACACGGGCCTTGACGAGATCGTGCTGGACCGCGAGTTCGCCCGCTTCGCGCGGGTGAGCGGGATCGGGCTCCGCACGGACGCGCTGCGGCGGAGCCTCGACGAGGCGGTGATCGACGAGGTGGGGCTCGGACCGCTGCGCGTCAGGAACGTCCCGGCGCACGTGGGCGAGCACCGGGTGCTCCTGGGCCGGGGGGAGGAGCGCCCCGCGGCGGCCGTCGCGGACATCCAGGGGGCGGTCGGCCTGGCCTTCCTGATGCACTTCGACTTCACGCTGGATTTCCGCCGCGGCCGCCTGACGCTGCGCCGCGCCGGCGGGAAGATCCCGGGCGTCCCCGTCCTCTACGCGGGCGACCGGAACCTCCTCCTCTTCGGGAAGGCCAACGGAACCCTCGAGACCTGGGTGGCGGTGCACACGGGCCTCGCGGGCGTGACGGTGGCCGTCTCGATTGCCTTCCAGCGCCTCCAGCCCGACCCGCTCACGGAGCTCACGGCCGGCCCGCTCCGGCTCGTGAAGCCGGCCCTGGACCTTGAGTCCTTCCCCCCCGGCCTGGAGAGCTCGTTCGGCATCCCGGTGGGCTTCGCGCTCGGCCCCGCCGCCCTCCGCGGCCGCTCCCTCCGCGTGGAGCCCAGGTCCATGACGGCCCTGCTGGAGTAGCTCCGTCGTTCGGTGTGGGAATTGTGTCACCTCGCGGATCCACGTCTCATTCATGAGGGCGCGTCAGGTACGGACCGCGAGGGCCCCAGGCTTGGAGGTGGACCCCCCGACAAAACCGGGCTTCCGGGCGACTCTTCCGATGACCCAGGCCCCCGATTTCGGGCCCGTTTGAAGGCCGGGGCGTGGCACGGGACCTGCTTGCCTTCCCCCATGGACACCGCCCTCTCTCCTCCCGGGACCGCCCCGGAGGCCCCCCCCGCCGCCTGGCGGGTCCTCTATGCGGAGGATGACGGGACCTCCAGCCTCATCGTGCGGCGCACCTTGGAGCGGCTGGGATGCGCGGTCGAGGTGGCCGCCACCGCGGCCGAATGGGCCCGTGCCCTCGAGGCCGGCCCGCCCCACCTGGCGCTCGTCGACCTCACCCTCCCGGACGCCTCGGGGCTCGACATCCTGCGGAAGCTCCGAGCCGCCCACCCGGGCGTCCCCGCCCTCATCCTCACCGGGTCCAATGACGTGCAGGATGCCGTGGCCGCCATGAAGGCCGGCGCCACGGACTACCTCTCCAAGCCCGTCGACCCCCAGCGCCTGACCGTCTCCGTCCAGAACGCCCTCACGCTGTCCCGGCAGCAGGAGGAGATCGACCGGCTGCTCCGCGAATCCGGACGCCGCAAGCCGAAGACGGACGTGGACCTCCTCCTCAAGGAACTCGTGGAGAAGGGCGGGTCGGACCTCCACCTCAAGACGGGCCGGCCGCCCCTCCTGCGAATCGCAGGCGACCTCGTCCCCACGGACCGCCCGGAGGTGGATGCCACGGACATGCAGACGATCCTCCAGACGGTCCTCGGCCCCCACGGGTTCCGGGGCCTTACGGAGGAGCACGAGCGCGACGCCGCCTACACCGTGCGCGGCCTGGCCCGCTTCCGCGTGAACGCCTTCATGCGCCTGGGCGAGCTGGGCGCGATCTTCCGAGCCATCCCCCTCGCGACTCCCACCCTCGAGGGCCTCGGCCTCCCGGAGGTCCTCAAGGAAATCTGCAAGGCCCCTCAGGGGCTCGTCCTCGTCACCGGCCCCACCGGCAGCGGGAAGTCCACCACCCTCGCCGCCATGATCGAGCACATCAACCGCACCGAGCCGCTCCACGTGGTGACCATCGAAGACCCCGTCGAGTTCCTCTACACCGACAAGAAATGCGAGATCAACCAGCGCCAGCTCGGGAGCGACGTGCGCTCCGTCACCGAGGCCCTCCGCCGCGCCCTCCGCCAGGACCCCGACGTGATCCTCGTGGGCGAGATGCGGGACCGCGAGACCATGGAGCTCGCGATCCACGCCGCCGAGACGGGCCACCTCGTCTTCTCCACGCTCCACACCAACGATGCCAAGCAGTCGCTCGACCGCATCCTCGACACGTTCCCCGCCGACGCGGCGCGCCAGGTGCGCAGCCTGCTCTCCCTCACGCTCAAGGCGGTGATCAGCCAGAGGCTCGTGCGACGCGCCGACGGACGGGGCCGCACGGCCGCCCTGGAGGTCATGATCGCCAGCCCCCAGATCCGCGAGCTCATCGCGGAGGGGAAGATCCGCGAGATCGACAAGGCCATCCGCGAGGGCGGCGACTTCTACCGCATGCAGAGCTTCAACCAGTCGCTGGCGGGGCTCGTGGGCGCGAAGGTCGTGACGGAGGAGGAAGCCCTCGCGACCTCATCGAACCCGGGCGACCTTCAGCTTCTCCTGCGCGGCTTCACGAACGGCTCGGCCACGGTCACGAACTCCCCCCCGTCCACCCCGGCCGTGACGACCCGGCACTTCCCGGCCCCTTCAACCCCGGCCCCGTTCAGTTCCACGATGAAGATCAGCCGGGGGTTCTGAGTCAGCGCGGCGTGAGGACCCTTCTCACCGCCGCGCGCCAGCCGGCGAAAAGACGGTCCGCCTCGCGGCGCGGCATCGCGGGTTCGAAGACGCGCTCCGCCTCGAAGGAGAGTTCCTTCGCCGACCTCCACAGGCCCGCGCCCAGGCCCGCCAGGATCGCGGCGCCGAGCGCGGTGGAGCCCGCGGCGCGCGGGCGCAGCAGGCGGGCGCCGAGGAGGTCCGCCTGGAACTGCATGAGGAAGTCGTTCGCCGACGCGCCGCCGTCCACGCGGAGCGTCTTCACGCGCACGCCGCCCGCCTCGATCATGTCGCGCGTCTGGTAGGCGATCGCCTCGAGCGCCGCGCGGGCGATCTCCGCCCGGCCGGACCCGCGCGTGAGGCCCAGGATCGCGCCCCGCGCCCCCGCGTCCCAGTAGGGCGCGGCCAGGCCCGTGAGCGCGGGGACGAAGTACACGCCGCCCGTCGAGGGGATCGATCGCGCCAGCGCCTCCGTCTCGCCGGAGCTGGAGATGATCCTGAGCGAGTCCCGAAGGTACTGCACCGCGGCGCCCGCGATGAAGACGGCGCCCTCGAGCGCGTAGACCGTCTCGCCCCGCGGTCCGCAGGCGAGGGTGGTGAGGAGCCCCGCCCGGGAGTCGCGCCGGCGGCGGCCCGTGTTCACCATCAGAAAGCCGCCGGTGCCGTAGGTGTTCT
>JAHFOZ010000580.1 GCA_023261405.1 Planctomycetota bacterium | reverse complement strand
CACCTCGGTCTCCGGTTGGGGCGTCATGGTGCTCAAGTCGGCCGAGCTCTCGGAACTCGTCTTCCCCCGCACCGCCTATGACAGCTCCCTGAACTGGCTGAACGAGGTCACCGCCCCGAGCGGCTATTACGAAGTGGGCTACAACGGCCAGGGCTACCAGCGCACCTACATCCCCGGGAAGACCGAGAGCTTCGAGGGTAACCCGGCGATGGCCGCGGTCTCGGGCATGTGCCGCATCTTCATCAAGAAGGAGAAGGACAACCAGACCAAGGGCGCCGCGCAGCAGCTCCTGTCCTGCCTGCCGGAGTGGAAGAAGGACAAGATCGATTACTACTACTGGTACTACGCGTCGCTCGCCCTCTTCCAGTTCGACGGCCCGGACGGCGCCTACTGGTCGAAGTGGAACGAGCCGATGAAGAACGCGCTCGTTCCCAACCAGAAGACCGTCAAGGACGCCTGTCAGAACGGCTCCTGGGACACCGAGGTGGACCGCTGGAGCTGCGAGGGCGGCCGCGTGTACGCCACGGCGATCAACGCGCTGACCCTCGAGGTCTACTACCGCTACGGCAGCGTGTTCACCGGCGGCGGCAAGAAGAAGTAATACCCATCCAGAAGCCCCCGGGGCCACCCAAAGGCTCCGGGGGTTTTTTTCACCACAGCAAACAGAGCGGACAGAGGCCACCTGAAAGCCGCCACGAAAGGCGGCTCCGTGGGCTCCGTGTCCTCCGTGGTGAAATCGAGTTCTACCGCGTGAAGTCCTGTGCCAGCTTCACATGGAGCTTCACCCCGCCCAGCAGGTTGTCGTTCTGGACCACGAGATGGTACGGCCCCGCGGCGAGCTTTCCCGTGATCGTCTTCGTGCGCTTCACGTCGTCGGCCGCCAGCGAGGGATGATGCTTGAGGCTCCCGCTCGTGAAGGACTCCTTCGCCTCGACCGCCTTCTTGTGAGCCTCCGCATCCATCACGCGCACGTTCACCTCGCCCCCGCCCCTCATCTCGAGCGTGAGATCGAGCACCCCGCCCGGCGCCGCGATGAACGGGAGGATCCTGGCGTCGTGGGCCGGGATGTCCACGTCCTGGTCAAGGTGGACGACCTGGCCCCGGGCGAGGTTCCTGACCGCCTCCGTGCTCTTGTCCCCGAAGAAGCAATAGGCCACGCCAAACCCTGCGGCCGCCAGGATCACGATCCCGACCGCCGTCTTCAGCGCCGATGTGGCACAACCCCCTCCCGCACGCGGCTTGGGGGGCTCGTCGGAGGCCCCCGAGGCTGCGGGGGTCGCGGCCGCCCGCCGGAGGACGTAACCGCAGGCGGGGCATGACGCCGCGGAACTTGAGAGCTTCCCCCGGCATTCGGGGCAGGAGGTGAGCATGCGAGGGAGTATAGCACGAACGCGGGATCATCGGCCGCGGTGGAGGGCCCGGTAGCGGGCCGGGGTCATCCGCACCCGGCGGCGGAAGAGGGCGTGCATGTGCTCCGCGTAGGCGAAGCCGCTCTCGCCGGCGATCCTCCGGAGCGGCCAGTCCGTCTGCGCGAGCAGGTCCTTCACCCGCTGCAGCCGGATGCGGTGGATCTCGTCGTGGGGGGTGCGCCCCAGCGCGCGCTGGAAGCGCACCTCCAGCGTCTTCCGCGAGACCGGCACCGCCCCGAGCACGTCGGAGACCTGGATGGGCCGGTGCGCGTTCGCGCGGATGAACCGCGCGGCGGTCTGCACCACCTCGTCGTCCATCGCGAGCATGTCGGTGCTCTGCCCGGCGACGACCCCGAGCGGCTCCACCACGGGCGCGCGCTCCTGGCCCCTCCGCCGGGACAGCAGCTTGTGCAGCAGCGAGGCCGCCTCGAATCCGATCTGGCGCGTGTTGAGCTCCACGCTGGAGAGCGGCGGGTCCGCCATCTCGCAGAGCACCTCGTCGTTGTCCACGCCCACCACGGCGAGGTCCTTCGGGACGCGCACGCCCGCCTGCGCCGCGGCCTCGAGCACGTGCCGCCCCCTCTGGTCGTTCGCCGCCATGAGGCCCGCGGGCCGCGGGAGTCCCGCGATCCACCGGGCGAGCTGCTTCTGCTCGCGGGCCCACGCCCAGTCGCCCCGGCGCGCCGGCCACGAATAGACCGACACGTCGAAGCCGGCTTCCCTCACGGTCTCCCCGAAGGCCTTGAGCCGCGCCGATTCCCAGGCCACCGTGGAGTCGTCCGAGCGGCCCCAGCCGCAGAAGGCGAAATGCCGGAGCCCGAGCGCCAGCAGGTGCTCCCCCGCCAGTCGTCCCACCTGCGGGTCGTTGTTGGTGATGCCGTAAGGGAAGAGATGGGGCAGGGCGTAGTCGAGGTCCACCGTGGGCACCCGGGCGGCGCGGATCTTCGCCGCCAGGCGGCGGGTGTGGACGCGGGCGATGATCCCGTCCACGCCCCAGTCGCGGATGGGGGGCGCGCGCATCTCCAGGCCCCCCGGCTCGATGAAGAACGACCAGGGGCCGTAGAGGCGCGCGTACTGCGCGATGCCCCGGAGGAGGCCGCGGCCGTAGGCGGAGGACGTTTCGATCAGCAGGGCGATCCGCGGGATCGGTCGGGCGGCCGACATGGCGGGAGGTTACTCGTTTCCGCCGGGGGTGTAAACACATAGAGGTCATCCGTGATTCGGACGGCAGGGACATGCTGCAGGGGGCGATGGACGTGCCGGGGTCGGAATTCCACCTCCTTTGGCTCCGTCAACCCTGCGGCGCTTCAGGCGAATCCCGCTCCGGCTTGTCTGCGCCCTCACGATGTGGGATACTCGCCGCCTGTGAAGGTCCACTTCCTCACCGCGAGCCGGGAATCGCCGAGCGCCAGGTGGCGCATCCTCCAGCTTGTGCCCTATTTCCAGAATGCCGGCGTGGAGTGCTCGGTGGAGGAGTGGCCGGCCGGCACGCTGGCGCGCCTCTCGCTGGCCGGGCGGGTGGGGAT
>JAHFOZ010000579.1 GCA_023261405.1 Planctomycetota bacterium | reverse complement strand
TTTCGAGGCGTCCACCGAGGCCAGATCCGTTGCCCCCTCGGTGAGAAGGCGGTCGCCCTCGCCGCGAATGAGGTACTCGAAGCGCAGGCTTGCCTTCCCCACGGCCGCGACCCTCGTGACGATGCGCAGCAGCTCGTCATACCGGGCCGCGGCGCGATAGCGCAAGTCCGCGCCGGTCACCACGAGGAAGACGCCCTTCTTCTCCAAATCCGAATAGGCGACGCCCGCCGCGCGCAAGAGCTCCGTGCGGCCCTCTTCGAAGTAGTGGAGGTAGTTCGCATGGTAGACGACGCCCATCTGGTCGGTCTCGCCGTAACGGACACGGACGGTCACGGCGTGCTCGATCATCCGGAGAGGACGCTTACTTGAGGGCCTCGAGCGAGATGCGGGCGGCTTTGCAGAGGTCGGCGAAGTCTTCGACCGTGCCGTCCCCGAGGGAGAACAGGAGCGCCTCGAAGGATCGGCGGGCATCGTCGCGACGCCCCTGCTCGGCGAGATCCCGGGCCTTGCGAAGCTCGGCCTGGGAATAGACGCGGGCCTTGTCCAGCACCCCCATCCGTAGCATCACGAGCCGGTTCCTCGATTCCAGGTCATCCGTGACGCGGAGCAGTTGGGCGTTCACGCGCTTGGCCGCGGCCCCGTACTCGTACCGCTTGGATTCCTCCTGGGCCTGGCGCTCCGTTTCGATGATCTCGGCGACCCGGCCCCTTCGCCGGGCCTCCTGCGTCCACTTGAGGATGGGCTCCAGCGACAGGAGGTGCGGGCTCTTCGGGAAGCGCTGCCTGAACCCCTCGGCCCTTCGAGCCACCTGGTCGGCGGACGAGATGTTGGAGCGGTTCTTTTCCCAGAAATCGTTCAGTTCCTCGAAGGCCTTGCCGTCCTCGGTGGACGGGTCCGCGGGTCGCCGCACGTCGGTCATGGGTGCCGTGCCGGGGCGGGCGGGAACGGCGGGGGGACCGCCCCCACCCGGATTGACCACGATGAGGGCGATGACCAGGATCAGAAAGACGCCGGCAATGACGCCCACCCGGGTGAGGAGCTGCTTCTCCCGGGCAACCTCGGCCGTGGCAATCCGTTCAATCGCCGTGGTGTGGCCGGTGGCGCTGCGCCGCTGGGTGCGGGGCCCCTGGGGGGCCGAGGACGGCGACGTCTCCGAGGGGGCTGGGGCGGATGCGACGGGGGAGAGGGCCGGCCCCGCGGCGGCCGGGGCGAAGAGGGCGGCCACCTCGGCCGGGGGTTCCTTGAACGCGGCATCCTCGTAGACGATGACGTGCTTGCCGATCTCCACCCGGTCGGAGGGCCTCAGGAGCGACTGGTTCACGATCTTCCCGTTGACGCGCGTCCCGTTGCGGCTTTCGAGGTCAACGAGCTTGTAGCCGTGGTCGGTCTTCTCGAAGTGGCAGTGTTTGCGGGAAGCCTGCTTGTCGTCGATGAAGACCTTGTTGTCGGAGGATCGCCCCACGATGGTGATCGCATCGACGAGTTCGATCACCCGCTCGCTGGAGCCGTCCTTGACGATCAACCGTGCCATGGAATCGTGCTGTCCTCGTCCATGGAGTAAGACGCCGGGTGGCCCCGATCCTCGGGCCGCATTCGCGAACGGGACATTCTAAGGATGGAACGGGGAAAAGGCAATGCGGGGGGCGCAATTTCTATAACCCACCGGGGCCGGCGTGCGTCCCATGGTATAGTGCTGATCATGTCGCGGCTGATCCTCCTCTTCGGGGTGCTGGCCACAGGATTCCAGGTCGACCCGGGCGGGGCCTCGCCGCGGGTGTTCCTCTCCGACAGGACCGAAGTGACCGGGGAGATCCTGGGCTACGAGCCCACGGGGCACCTGCGCTTCAGGGAGAAGGCGGGTGCCCGGGAGCGCCGTGTGGCCGTGGAGGAAGTCTCCCGCATCCAGTATGCATCCGGGGACAAGGTGCAGGCGGAGGGGGCCGGGGACCGCGTGCGCCTGATCCACGGAGGTCTCGTGTCGGGAAGAGTACGCGCGCTTACGGAGAAATCCGCGACCCTGGAGACCTCCTGGGGGACGCTGGAGATCCGGCGCGCCGACATCCGCTCGATCAGCAGTGGCGCCCTTTCGGTTCCGATGCCCGAACTGCGGGACGGCCGCCATGATGTGCTGATCCGGGAGGTCCTGAAGGTGAATCCAGTGACGAAGGCGGCCGTCCGTGAGGCCGCGGTGGAGTATGGGATTCTCAGGTCCCTCGACGAGCGGGTGCACTTCCATGTCCTTCCAGCGCCCAAGGAGGGCGAGGCCGCGCCCGCGGGGCCGGGCAAGGACGAGGAATTCGATCGCGCCGATCTGCGGCAGGCGATCCTCTTCCGCGAGGACGCGCCGGCCGATCTTCCCCCCGGCTGGTATGCGCGGCTCCTGTTCGCGAACGGGGACAAGGTAGTGGGGGTCCTCCAGGGGATCTCGCCGGGCCGGCTCCGGATTTTCTCCCACCTCTTCGGGGCCGCCGAGGTGGAGACCCGGCGGCTGCATTCGCTGGCGTTCGTCTCCAGCGGCCGGATGACCGTCGGGAATCTCCTCCTCTGCGACAGTTCGGGTGTCCGTGAAGTGACGCGACAGGGCAAGGAGCTGTGGTCGTACGCGCAGGACTCCGGGCCATCCTGGAGCGCGCGGAAGCTGGACAACGGAAACGTCCTCATCGCCAGTACGAATCAGAATCAGGTGGTCGAGGTGAGGCCCCTGGGGCGGAGCGGGGGGACGGAGGTTTGGAAGCTGGACAATGTCAGCTATCCGTACGACGCCGTGAAGCTCGAGAACGGCAATATCCTTGTGGCGGAGTATTACGGGAACCGGGTCGCGGAGTACGACCCGAAGACCCGCGCGGCGGTCTGGTCCTGCGGACGGCCGTACCCGATGTCGGTCCAGCGTCTCCCGAACGGCCACACGCTGATCTGCTCCCAGCAGGAGGTGGTGGAG
>JAHFOZ010000151.1 GCA_023261405.1 Planctomycetota bacterium | reverse complement strand
CACCCTTACGACCCCCTGGACGCCCGCCGGCACGTACACCCCGGCGTCACGGTCGGCGGCGGCATATTGCACGCCCCGGGTCGCCGCATAGCCCGCGGCCGTCAGGAGGATCAGCCCGACAAGCATCAGCGGGATCTTCCAGCCCCACCCCAGGCGCCAGAACCATCTCCACATCCTCATGAGTACCGCCGGAGCTCCCAGAGCAGGTGCTTGAGTTCGGGAAGGAGTATGGCTTCGAGCGCAAGCCGCACCGCCGCGCCCGATCCGGGCAGGGCGGCCACGATTTTCCCCCTGGAAGTCACCCCGAGCAACGCCCGGGAGAGGATCGCCGCCGTCCCGATCTCCTTCAGGGAAAGCGCGCGGAAGATCTCACCGAAGCCGGGCAGTTCCTTCTGCAGGACCTTTCGCACCACCTCTGTTGATAGATCCTTCCGGCTGATCCCCGTGCCCCCGATCGTGAGAACGAGGTCCGCCCCCTTGAGCGCTCGGCCGAGCGCCGCCGCGATCTTGCGAGGCTTGTTCGGGACGATGTCGTGCCGCACCACCGAATGGCCGAACTTCGTGAGGATCGCGAACGCCTCTTTCCCCGAGGTATCCGAATCGGGCGTTCGGGAATCGCTGACGGTCACGATCGCGCAACGCGCGGAGGATTCGCCTTCGGCGCTCTCTTTGTGGTCCTTGGAGCCCATGAGTCTCCGTATTTCAACGACGATGATAGCCGCCCGCATAGGGGTTGACAAGGCGCGAGAGGCGCCCATAGACTCGTCCGGCCATGAGCGACCGCGAGACCGCGCTGATGCTCCGCGTGAAGGTGGGGGACCGTTCCGCATTCGAGGAACTCTACTCGCTCTACCAGAAGCCTCTGGTGAACTACCTTTACCGCCTCTGCTGGAACCGCGCGCTCGCCGAGGACCTCCTGCAGGAGGCCTTCCTTCGCCTTTGGCGCGCCGCTCCCACGTACGAGCCCAAGGCGAAGGTCTCAACCTACGTCTTCCGCATCGCCCACAACTTGTACCTCAACGAGGCCGCGCGCCGCCGCGAGAAAGCCATCCAGGACGCGGACGTGGAGATGCGCAAGGACCCCTCTTCCGACCTCAACCGGCGCGAGATCCAGTCCGCCGTCAAGAAGGCCATCGAGGACCTCCCTGCAGGGGAGCGCGAGTGCCTGCTCCTCTCCGAGTACCAGGGGTTCAAGTACGCTGAGATCGCCGAGGTCCTGGGGATCCCGGTGGGGACCGTCAAGTCGCGCATGTTCAGCGCCGTCCAGCGGCTCAAAGAAGCCCTGAAGGGCCTGGAACCGCGGACTTGATCCGTCGTATATATGGGCGTAACATCGGGAGTGTCCGGGCGTCCTACCCTGTGGTTCTGGGGGTCGTCCCATGAAGAAGGCGCTGATGCTCGCGTTCGGCGCGGCCCTCCTCGGGGGCTGCGTGCGGCACCGCGTCACGGAATTCGATCCGGGTATCTATCCCGTTTCGCCCGAAGAGGCCGTCGCCCTCACCCAGGCGGGTTACCCCGACTCCAGCATCCTCGAGAAGATCCGGCAGAACGGGGTGGAACGGAAGCCTCAAACGGAGGACCTGTTGCACCTGCAGCGGGAAGGCGTCTCGGCCGCGGTGCAGACCGCGATGCTTGAAGCGCCCGTCACGACCCAGCGTCCCCCCAGCGAGCGGACCACGGTCTATGTGGAAGAAGCCGATCCAGACGCCGTCATTGGAATCGCCGCCATCGCCGCCTGGTTCCTGGGAACACGGCATGCGGCGCACCATCGGCATATCCATACTCATGCTTGCAGGCATTAAGGAGAGGACCATGAGGAAGTTCATGATGGCGACCGCCGTCTTGGCCGCGTTTCCCCTGGCGGCCTCCGCCGACATCACCAAGGAGGACATCAAGAAACTCATGGGGGCGGGTATCTCCGATGAGGTCATCGTCACCTTCATCCGCTCGCATGGTCCCGTGTCCAGGCTGAGCCCGGACGATCTGGTGGAACTCAAGCAGGCCGGTGCCAGCGAGAAGGTCCTGGGAGCCGTGGTGGCCGCCCCGGCCCAGAAGGTCGTCGCGGAGAGGAATGTCGCCGTACCCCAGACCACGGTGGTCTACGAGACGCCGACCTATTACTACGCCCCGTCTACCGGGTGGTGCTCCAGCCATTTCGTCTATGACAGTTGCTATGGCGTGCGCCCTTACTACTACAGCTCGTACTCCTACCCGCGCTACTCCTACTCCTGCTGGCCGTCCACCTCGTTCATCTACTCCCGCGGGTATTCCTGCAGCCCCCGCCATGGCTGGTCGGTCCGCTGGGGCTGGTAAGCGGGGCAGCTCACCGGATCGGCCTGAGACTCCACGCCTCGAGTGACTTGAGCGTCGCCTTGCCCCCTGACGCGAAGACCTCGACACCCGCGTCCTCCGCCTGGGTGTTCACCACCCGCGTGAGGCAGGTCCGTCCGCCGTCGGCATAGACCTCCAGCACCGACCGGTCCAGGAGCACCCGGAGTTGCACCGCGCCCTTGGACTCCAGCGGCGCCTTCGCGCCCGCCACGTCGATCCGGCCGCCCCCGCACTGGATCGTGACCGAGCGCGTCCGATCCTCGGACCGGCGCAGGCGGATGCCGAACTCCTTCGCGTCACCCGCCTCAAACTCGGCGATCAACTCCAGCGCGTCCCCCTTCACGTCCGGCAGCAGCCTCCACGAGTCCACCAGCTCCACGGGGGTCGCCTTGCGGGACTCCCCGCGCAACGCCTGGAGCTCGGGCGCCGGGGCCTGGATCATCCGTCCTTCCGCGTCCAGGGAGAGGACCCGTGGCAGAGTGAGGCATCCGTTCCAGCCCTTTCCCTCCGGGAAGCCCTTCACCCACCCCCAGAGGATGCGCCGAGGCCCGCCGTCCTCGAGCCCGTTGGGGGCGTAGTAGTTGTCGCTGAAATCCACCGTCCCTTGGTGCTCGGGGGTGAACTTCACGCCGGCGAGATCGAGGCGTCCCGTATAGTAGCGCACCAGGCCATGGGGCGAGTAAATGAGCACCCACTTCTCCCCGACCCGGAACAGGTTCGGGCATTCCCAGTTGTCCTCCTTCCCTTCGAAGGGGATCCCCAGGAACTTCCACTTCAGGAGGTCCTCGGAGGAATAGAGCATGATGCAGCCCTTCCCGCCGGCACGATGCCCGCCGACCACCATGTACCAGCGGCCGGCCTCCTTGAACACGAACGGGTCGCGCCAGTCGTCGATCTTCACGTTCCCGTGATCGGCAAGGGTGAGGATCGGATTGCCGTCGTGCTTCTTCCACGCGCGCCCCTCGGGGTCCTCGCTCAAGGCCGCCCACTGCTCCGGCGCCCGGCCGCCGATGCTCGTATAGAGGAGCACGAGGCTCCCCTTGGCATCCACCGCTGCGCATCCGGAGAAGCAGTGGTCCTCCCCCTTGATCTTCGAGGGCCACAGCGCGATCGGGAGGTGCTCCCAGTGGACCAGGTCCTTGCTGCGGGCGTGCCCCCAGTGCATGTGGTTCCATTTATCTCCATAAGGATTCTGCTGGTAGAACATGTGGTAGACGCCGTTGTGGAAGATCGGCCCGTTCGGATCGTTCATCCAGTTTCCGGGCGGCAGGAAGTGGTAGACCGGCCGGAGCGGGTCGCCGGCCGCCCTCTTCGCCGCCTCCTCCACGCTCGCGGCGGCGCGCGCCAGGGCGCCCTCCCGGTCGTCCCCCACCTTCGGGCGCGCTTCCGAGAGCACGATCTGGTCGATGTTGATGTGCCCCCATCCGCCCGTGTTACGGTCCACGATCTCGATCCGCGCCGCCTTGCTGGCGAATTCCGACACGTCCCAGCACTCCCAGCGCAGGAACTCGCTGTCCGGCCCCGTGGCACTACGCACGGACTTCCCGTCGACCAGGAGATTGATGCCGGTCTCGCCGGGATGCTTTCCTCCGCCGATCAGGAAGTTCAGGTGTTTCCGCGAGACCTTGAACTCGGGGGAGGTCAGCGTCCCCTGTGTTGCGTCCCCGCGCAGGTAGGTGTTCACGAGGCCCTTGCCCAGGAACCCCGTGACCTCCTGCTGTTTCTCGAGGGTTCCGCGCGCGGGCCCCTTTCCAAACGCCTCGCCCTCGGACTTCCAGTCCCCGTACGTCTCGCCCTCGAAGTCGGCCAGCACGATGTCCTCCCCCGCCTGGCCCGCGGCGGCAACCGCGAGAAGGATGCCCGCAAGGATTCCCATGACTTCCTCCATCGATCCCCGGGTCTATTCCCCACGCGCGATGAGCGCCGCCGAGTACCCCGCCCCGAATCCGTTGTCGATGTTCACCGTGGTCACCCCCGCGGCGCAGGAGTTGAGCATGGCCAGGAGCGTCGCGATCCCCTCGAAATTGGCGCCGTATCCCACGCTCGTGGGGACGGCGATCACCGGCCTGCGCACGAGGCCGCCCACCACGCTCGCCAGCGCCCCTTCCATCCCCGCCACGACGACCACCACCCGCGCCTCCATGATCAGGTCGCGGTGGCTCAAGAGGCGGTGCAGCCCCGCCACGCCGACATCGTACAGCGTCCGCACGCGCGCACCCAGCGTCTCGGCCGTGACCCGCGCCTCCTCGGCCACAGGGATGTCCGCCGTGCCCGCCGAGAGCACGAGCACGTACCCTTTCCCCGAGGCCGGGCGCCCGCCCACCGTCACGCAGCGCGCGGCCTCGTGCCAGCGGGCCCCGGGCGCCACCTTCCGGAGGGCGCGGTGCGTCTCCGGCGTGGCCCGCGTGGCCAGGAGATCGCTCCCCCGTTTCAGGATCTCCCGCCCGATGCACGCCACCTGCGCCGCCGTCTTCCCGCGGCAGAGGATCACTTCCGGGAATCCGCAGCGGATCGCCCGGTGGTGGTCCACCTTCGCAAATTCCAGGTCGCCGAAGGGCAGCTGCCGGAGTTCCCGGAGGAGCGCATCCTCCCCCAGCTTCCCCTTGCGGTATCGCCCCAGGAGATCCCTCAGTTTGCGCTCGTCCATGCGGGGTCGGATTGTATACTACGCCCGACTTGGGTAACAAGGCATGAAACGGCCGCGCTGGGCTGGGCGCCGGCCCCCTCCCGCATGACCACACGCACCCCCTGGTCGGAAAGGCTGCGCTGGATCGCCGCGGCGGTTCTCTGCGGCACCGTCCTGGTCGCCCTCTGGATCACGGCATGGCGGGTCCGCGCGCTGAAGCTCGCAGCCCGCGACGCCTCGCACGACAACGCCCCGATCGACAGCGGAGACTCCGGCCTACAAAGGCTCACGCTGACCCGCGCCCGGAAGCTCCCCGTCGGGCATTTCACCCTCTCCGCCGGCGAGCCTGTGGAGGACCTCTCGATCCACGATTCGCGCGGAGCCCACCTCGTGAACTTCCTCCGCTTCAAGCGCGGGGAGATCCGGCGATGGCAGGAACTCCAGCTCACGCTCCTGGAGAGCGGCCAGGACTCCGTCACGCTGGAATGCGGGTTCAGGCCCGGTCAGCCCTGCTTCGGAGCCGGCCGGTATGTCGCCCTCCGCGAGGGGTTGCGCATCGAATTCCCGGAGAGGAGATCCGTCACGGTCCTCCGCTTCGATGCGCAGCGGGAGGAGATCCGGCTCGGCGTCGAGGCCGCCGGGAAGCAGCAGGAGTTCACCCTCACTGGGCCCCGCGGGGAGCAGCGCATCCTTTCGCTGCTCATGAGATTCGAGCGCCCCGCCTCCGGCCCACCCTCTCTCCTGGTCGAGGAAGAGTAGGGGCCGGGAAACCCGCGGCCCCTCTCGCGGGTTAGTACCGTATGAGAATCCTCCTCGCCGTTCTGCTTCTGGTCGCCGCCCCTCCCCTCCGGCAAGCCACGCCACCGAACCTCCTCCTCTGCATCGCCGACGACTGGAGCTGGCCGCACGCCGGCGTCTATGGAGACGGCGTCGTCAAGACGCCCGTCTTCGACCGCGTGGCCGCCGAGGGCGTCCTGTTCACGAATTCCTTCTGTGCCTCCCCCTCCTGCACGCCCTCGCGCGCCGCGCTTCTCACCGGCCAGGCCATCCACCGGCTCGAGGAGAGCGGCAACCTCTGGAGCACCCTCCAGCCGAAGTTCGAGACCTACCCCGACCTTCTCGAGAAAGCCGGGTATGTCGTGGGGCTCCAGGGGAAGGGCTGGGGCCCCGGCGACTTCAAGGCGGCGGGGCGCACTCGGAACCCCGCAGGCCCGAACTTCAAGTCCTTCCCCGAGTTCCTCAAGACGGTGCCCAAGGACAAGCCCTTCTGCTTCTGGTACGGAAGCCAGGACCCACACCGCCCCTACGTGAAGGACGCCGGCGAGAAAGCGGGGATCGATCCGACCCGGGTCGCCGTCCCGGCCTTCCTGCCGGACCTTCCCGAGATCCGCGGCGACGTGGCCGACTATTACTTCGAGGTCCAGCGTTTCGATTCCAGCGTCGGCGAAATCCTCAAGAACCTCGAGGAGTCCGGCCGCGCCCCGAACACGATCGTGCTCGTGACGAGCGACAACGGGATGCCGTTCCCCCGCGCCAAGACCAACCTGCACGACTCCGGGACGCACATGCCTCTCGCCGTCCGCTGGCCTGAGAAGGTCAAGGGAGGCCGGAAGATCGAGGACTTCGTAAGCCACTGCGACCTGGCGCCGACACTCCTCGAAGCGGCCGGCTTGAAGCCCCCGGCAGCGATGACCGGCCGCAGCCTGATGGAGATGCTCACAGGCACCACGTGGGCCCCCCGACCCCGCGTCTTCACGGGCCGGGAGCGCCATGCCAATGTGCGGAAGGGCGACCTCTCCTTCCCCGCCCGGGCGATCCGAACGAAGGACTGGCTCTATATCAGGAACTTCGAGCCCGATCGCTGGCCCGGCGGCGACCCGGAGAAGCACGTGGCGGTGGGCCCCTACGGCGACTGCGACGGCTCCCCCTCCAAGGACCTGGTGCTCGCCCGGCGTGAGACGGACCTGGCGAAGTACTACGCCCTCGCCTTCGAGAAGCGGCCCGCGGCCCAGCTCTACGACCTGGCGAAGGACCCCGCCCAGCTGATGGACGTCTCCGCACAGAACCCCGGCGTGCTGAAGACGCTCGACGAGGAGCTGATGGCCTGGCTCCGCGAGACCGGCGACCCCCGCGCCGCCTCCCCGCGCGACGGCCGGTGGGACAAGTACCCGTACTACGGCAAGTGAACCCGCTGCGCGCAGGTTCGTTGACACGTTGCCCCCGCGCGGCATAATGGCCCCATGGCCCCCGTTTACCGCCCCTTCGGCAGCACCGGCCGCCGAGTCTCGCCCGTGAGCTTCGGCGCCTGGGCCATCGGCGGATACTGGGGAAAGGTGTACGACTCGGAGTCCGAGGCCGCCCTACACCGCGCCGTCTCGATGGGCGTCAACCTCTTCGACACCGCGGACGTTTATGGGGATGGTCACAGCGAGGAACTCATCGGGCAACTGCCCAACAGGGACCGTCTCTTCATCGCCACCAAGGCGGGCCGCCGGCTCCCGAAACAGGAAACCTCCGGCTACACCCGGGAGAACCTCGTCGCGTGGACCGAGCGGAGCCGCGCCAAGCTCCGAGTCCGCACGATCGACCTCCTCCAGCTCCATTGTCCTCCCCCGGACCTTTACAAAAGTCCCCGCGTCTTCCGTGTCCTGGACGACTTCGTCCGCGAGGGGCGCATCAAGAACTACGGGACCTCCGTGGAGACGATCGAGGAGGCTAAGCTCGCCCTCGACCAGCCCGGAGTCCAGTCGATCCAGATCATCTTCAACATGTTCCGGCAGCGGCCGATCGAGGAACTCTTCCCGCTCGCGCAGAAGCGAAAGGTGGCCATCATCGCGCGGGTCCCCCTGGCCAGCGGGCTCCTCACGGGCCGCGTCACGAAGGCCCGGGCCTTTTCCGCCGACGACCACCGGAATTTCAACCGCAACGGCGAGGCCTTCGACGTGGGCGAGACTTTCTCGGGAGTTCCCCTGGACATCGGCCTCGCGGCCGTGGAGGAACTCAAGGGGATCCTCCCCAAGGGGTGGACCCTGGCGCAGTTCGCGCTCCGCTGGATTCTCATGCACGACGCGGTGACCACGGTCATCCCGGGCTGCAAGACGGCGCACCAGGTCGAGGACAACATGAAGGCGGCCGACCTGCCGGCCATCCCCGCCGCCACGATGTCCGCCGTCCGGGAAATCTACGACCGCCTCATCCTCCCCCACGTCGCCACGCGCTGGTAAGCGGCGCGCGGGGCGGATCAGCCCCGGTGGACTTTCGTGGGGACCGCGTCCAGGGTCAGGTCTCCCACCCGCCCCGCCTTGAAGAGCGGGTACGCGATCCCCGCGATCATCGCGGCGTTGTCGGTGCAGAACCGCGGCGGCGGGAAGAACGTCTCCACCCCCTCCTTCGCCGCGCGGACCGCCAGGACCTCGCGGAGCCACGAGTTGCACGCCACGCCCCCGCCTACGGCGATCCGCCGCGCGCCGGTGCGCGCGCAGGCCTTCAGCGCCTGTGCCACGAGCATGTCCACCACCGCGGCCTGGAATCCCGCCGCCACGTCGGCACGTTCCGGGCTGGAGAGCGCCATGGGTTTCTTCGCGTCCTGCCCGCGGACCCTGTAGAGCACCGCGGTCTTGATCCCGCTGAAGCTGAAATCGAGGTTCTCCGGGACCGTTCTCTTGAAGACCACCCTCCCCGGATCGCGGCCCCTCGCGACCCGGTCGATGGCCGGCCCCCCCGGAAAGCCGAGATCCAGGATCTTCGCCACCTTGTCGAAGGCCTCCCCGGCCGCATCGTCGGTGGTTGTCCCCAGGAGATCATGGTCGATTTCACTCCTCGAGAGATACAGGCTCGTGTGGCCGCCCGAGACCACGAGGCTCACGCACGGATACGCCAGGTCCGGGAAGGCAAGCTTGTTCGCATACATATGCCCGTGGATGTGGTCCACGCCGAGGATGGGCTTCCCGGCGGCGAGGGCAAGCGCCTTCGCCATGGAGACGCCCACGAGGAGCGCCCCCACGAGGCCCGGCGCGCAAGTCACGGCGACCGCATCTACGGCGGCGAGCGTGCATCCGGCGTCCGCCAGCGCCTTCTCGACGACGGGGTAGATGCTCTCGATATGAGCGCGGCAGGCGATCTCCGGCACCACGCCTCCGTAGATCCGGTGGATGTCGATCTGGGACTGGACGACGTCCGAGAGGATGTCGCGCCCGTCCACCACGACCGCGGCGGAGGTCTCGTCGCAGGAGGTCTCGATGCCCAGAATCTTCACGGCTCGCGGATCGACCCCGGTGGCGCGTCCACTTGGATTCCCCGGGATGGCCCGCGGACGGACGACCCGGGGGGTGGATGCAGTCGAGCCACTAGTTCTCCTGCGGCTTCGCTTCCTTCTCGAGCACCCGCGCAGCTACCCTGGGCTCGCGCTTCTCGAGGGCGGCCTTGAGCACCTCCAGCCCGGCCTCCAGCTGGTGATCGACGAATCCCTCCGGGCCGGGGACCTTCTCCCCCTTGACGATGCGCTCCGCGTTCCACTGCTTCATGAGCTTCGCGTACTCCTCCTGGGACATTTCCACGCGGTAGTCCGGGTCGATCCCGAATTCCTTCTTCCCCTCCTCGCGGTGGACGCTCACGCCGCTCGGGGTGTAGTAGCGGGCGGTGGTGATCTTGAGGTAGGACTTGTCGGGCAGTTCGAAGGGGGTCTGCACGGAACCCTTCCCATAGGTCCTCGCGCCCACGATCTTCGCGCGGCCGCGGTCCTTCATGGCGCCCGCGAAGATCTCGCTGGCGCTGGCCGTGGCCTCGTTCACCAGGACGACCACGGGCATCGGCGGCAGAGTGTCTCCCTTTTCCGCGGTGAACGAACGGGAGTCGTCGGACGTGCGCCCCCTGGTCGTCACGATGATGCCGTCGTCGAGGAAGCGGTCCGCGAGCTTCACGCACTCGTTGAGGAGGCCGCCGCCATTGAAGCGCAGGTCGATGACGATCGACGTCATCCCCTGCGCCTGGAGTTTCTTCACCTCCTCGTCGAAGCTCTTCATCATCTCGGTGAAGTCGGTGATCCGGACGTAGCCCACGCCGCCCGGCAGCATCCGCGCCTTGACGGCCTTCACCTGGATGACCGCGCGCTTGAGGGTGACCTTGAAGAGATCCCGTCCCTTCCGGGCGATCGTGAGCGTCACCTCCGACCCGGGATCCCCCTTGATCCTCCGCACGACGTCCTGGAACGGCTGTCCCTTGATGGATGCGCCGTCGACCTCGCGGATCAGGTCGCCCGGCAGGATGTCGGCGGCGAAGGCCGGCGTGTCCTCGATGGGCGTTTCGACGACGAGGTAGCCGGTGGCCCGGTCGGAGCCCAGGAGGATGCCCACCCCGCCGAACTTCCCCTTCAGGTGCGTCTGATCGAACTCCCGGAACTCCTGGGCGGTGAAGTACTCGCAGAACGGGTCGAGCTTCGCGATCATCCCCTCGAGGGCGCCGTCAACCACTTTGTCGGTCGGGGCCGTGCCGTAGTAGCGCTCCTTGATGCGGTCACAGGCCACCCGGACCTTGTCCACGTCGTCCGCGCCGCTCACGCGGCCCCACTGGAATCCGAGGCTGTATCCGACGAAACCGAAGGCGAGGGAGACCCCGAGCATCAGGAGCGGCAGTACGGGGCTGCGGTTTTCGCTGCTCATGGGGCGCACCTCGATAATGGCCTTGATTATAGCAAGCGCCCGCTATAATTGCCCGTGGCCGGAGCCGGAGAG
>JAHFOZ010000578.1 GCA_023261405.1 Planctomycetota bacterium | reverse complement strand
CGACCTGGGGAGCGTGGCCCGCGAGGTGGACGCCGCGATCGCCCGCGTGGGCAAGCCCCCTCCGGGGATGATCGTCGACAGCGGCGGACAGGTGAAGCCGATGCGCGAGACGCTCAAGGGCATGAAGGACGGGCTCGTCGTGGCGATCGCCGTCATCTTCCTCCTCCTCCTCGCCTACTTCCAGTCCTGGCGGATCTCGCTCATCGTCCTCCTCACGATCCCCGCCGTCGCGGCCGGGGTGGCCGTGTCCCTCTGGCTCTGGAAGACGACGCTCAACGTGCAGTCCTTCATGGGGGCGATCATGGCGATCGGCGTCTCGGTCGCCAACGCGATCCTCTTCGTGACGGTGGCCGACCAGCGCCGGCGCGAGGGGCTGACCGCGCGCGAGGCGGCGCTCGAGGGGGCGCGGAGCCGCGTGCGTCCGATCCTGATGACGGCGTTCGCGATGATCGCGGGCATGGTGCCGCTCGCGATGGCGACGGGCGGGGGCGGCGAGCAGTCGGCCCCGCTCGGCCGCGCGGTGATCGGGGGCCTGGCCGCCTCGACGCTCGCGGTGCTCGGCCTCCTCCCTTCGGTCTTCTCGATCCTGATGACCGGCGCCCGGACGGCGTCGCCCACGCTCCACCCCGACGACGCAGGGAGGCCATGATGCGCGCACCTACGGTCCTGGCGCTGCTCGCCCTCGCGGCGTGCGAGCCGCCGCCCCCGGCACCCCCGGTCGCCGCCCCCGCCGGTCCGCCCGTCGTCGCCGTGACGCCGGTCGTCTCCCAGCCGCTCGCGAAATCCATGCGACTCCCGGGCGAACTCCTGGCGAACCGCGACGTGGCGGTCCACGCGCGGGTCCAGGGCTTCGTCGAGAAGATCGAGGTGGATCGCGGCTCGGCGGTGAAGCAGGGCCAGCTCCTCGCGCAGCTCGTCGCGCCCGAGATGGCGGCCTCGAGCGCCGAGGCGGCGGCGAAGCTCGCCTCCTCGGAGGCGACGTACAAGCGCCTGAAGGAGGCCTCCGGCGTGGCGGGCGTCGTGGCGGGGAACGACCTCGAGATCGCCGGGCGCGCGGTCGAGGCGGACCGCGCGCGCGCCCTGGTCTGCCAGGAGAACCAGCAGTATCTCCGCATCGCCGCGCCCTTCGACGGCGTGATCACGGAGCGGAACGTCCATGAGGGGAGCCTGGTCGGGCCCGCGTCGGCCGCGCCGCTCGTGCGCCTGCAGGAGGTCTCGCGCCTCCGGCTCGTGGTGGCGGTCCCCGAGGTCGCAGCGGGCGGCGTGTCCGCGGGCGAGAAGGTGACCTTCACCGTGCCGGCCTTCCCGGGCGTCCCGTTCCAGGGCAGCGTCGCCCGGGTCGCCCGCGCGCTGGACGTGAAGACGCGCTCGATGCCGGTCGAGCTCGACGTGGACAACGCCGCGGGGAAGCTGGCGCCCGGGATGTTCCCGGAGGTGCACTGGCAGATGAGGCGCGCCGAAGCCACGCTCTTCGTCCCCCCTATGGCCATCGTCACGACGACGGAGAAGGTCTTCGTCATCCGCGTGAAGGACGGGACGGCCGAATGGGTGGACGTGCGCCCGGGCGTCTCGACCGGCGCCCTCATCGAGGTCTTCGGCGCGCTCGCGGCCGGAGACGTGGTCGCCCTTCGCGGGACGGACGAGCTGCGCGCGGGGACGAAGGTGACGGTCAAGGAGGCGGGGAAATGAGCGGGCTCTCTCGGCGGCGCTTCCTCGAGGCGGCGGGCGCTTCCGCGCTGGCGGCGGCGTGGGGCTGCCGGGGCGGACCCGAGGCGCCGTCGGACGAGGTCGCGGCGCTCATCGTCCGGCAGGAATCGCCCTTCAACGCGGAGCCGCCTCTCGGGAAGCTCGTCGAGTCCTGGGTCACGCCGCTCCCGCGCTTCTACATCCGCCGGCACGGTGCGGTGCCCCGCATCGACGCCGCGGCCTACGAGCTGCGCGTCGAGGGGCTCGTGGAGCGGCCGCTCCGGCTCGCGCTTGGAGACCTCCGTGACAGGTTCGACCGGGCCGCCGTCACGGCCACCCTCCAGTGCGCGGGGAACCGGCGGGGCGAGCACAGCCGCGTGAAGAAGGTCGGCGGGGTCCAGTGGGACGCCGGGGCGATCGGCAACGCCGAGTGGGCCGGGCCGCGCCTGGGCGACCTCCTGAAGAAGGCGGGGCTCAAGCCGGGGGCGAAGCACGTGCGCTTCCGTTCGCTCGACCGATGCACGGTGCCGGCAGGGACCTTCGAGTTCGGCGCCTCGATCCCCCTGGAGAAGGCGCTCGCGCCCGAGACGCTGGTCGCCGTCGAGATGAACGGGCGGCCGCTCAGTCCGGAGCACGGATTCCCGGCGCGCACGGTCGTGCCGGGCTATCTCGGGGCGCGGAGCGTGAAGTGGCTCGGGGACATCGAGGTCTCGGACCGCCCGTCCGAGAACTTCTTCCACGCGCGCGATTACAAGCTCTTCCCTCCCGACGTGGGGCCGGAGACCGCGAAGTGGGACCAGGCGGAGCCCCTGGGGGAGCTGCCGACCAACTCGGCGATCTGCTCACCCTCGACCGGTGAGACGCTCCGGGCGGGAATCGCGCGCGTACGGGGCTACGCGATCGCCATCGCGGGCCGCTCGATCGCTCGCGTCGAGGTGTCGGCGGACGGCGGGAAGACCTGGGGCGAGGCGCGCCTCTCCGCCTCGAGCGCGGCGTTCGCCTGGCGCCTGTGGGAAGTCGAGGTCCGTCTCGAGGCCGGGCCGGCGGTCCTCGCCGCCCGCGCGTGGGATTCCTCCGGGGCCGTCCAGCCCGAGAAGGTCGACTGGAACTTCAAGGGCTACCTCTACAACGCCTGGCACCGCGTCCCGGTCACGGTGGCCTGACGCTCCTTCGCTCTCCCGGGCTTCGAGCTACGGAGGGCAAGCCCTGCCTGCTTCACGGTTCCCGTGGAAGCAACTTTCAGTCCCGTCCGCTTCGG
>JAHFOZ010000150.1:685-10714 GCA_023261405.1 Planctomycetota bacterium | reverse complement strand
TACACGTCGTCGAACTCCGTGATGCCGATGCCGGTGGGCGTGTCGTCCACGGTGGTGGTCCCCATGCGCTCCAGGCCCAGCCCGGCGTGGAGGCGGAAGAAGGCGCTCGAGAAGGAGTGGGTGTAGTCTCCCTGAAGCAGGGCCGCCGAGTGGAACTGGCGGATCTCCACCCCCTCCTCGAAGACGGTGTCGGTGAGCCCGAAGGTGTTCGTGGAGCCGGCGACCTGGAGCGGGTCGACCTCCCAGTATTCGACGCGGACGCCGAGGTCGAAGCGGTCCTTCTTCGGTCCGGGGCGGGCGGGGTCGGCCGTCAGGGTGAGGCGGTCCGGCCTGTCGCCCGGATCGTTGGCGAGGGCCGGCAGGGCACAGGCGAGCAGCGCGGCGGTCGAGAGCAGGGTGCAGGCAACCGTCTTCATGGCTTCCTCCCTTGATTCCGTTGAAGCATCCCCGGGCCGATCCCGCCATATTTGATGGGAATTGAACCCGTGTCAAGAGAAGTCGGGGGGCCTCCGTACCGGGCCGCGGAAGTTCGGGAACCGTTTTGCTTCCCGGGGCCGACGGGTCACGAACGTGCGAGTCGAGGTGCTCAGCGCGCGGCACGGAGGAGGGCGGCGAGGGTCTCGAGGGAAGCAGCGTAGGCGGTGGCGGAGACGAGCCAGGGGTGCTGCCAGCGGGTGCGCTCTTTCTCGAGGCGCCTGCGCACGTCCGCGTCGGTCGCGGCGTTCGACCACTGTACTTCCGAGCCGCGCGTGAACTGGTCCACCACGCCGAGGAGCTGCTTCTCCTCCCGGGCGAGGGCCCCGCGAAGGTCCTCGAGTTCGGGGGTGGGGGCGTCGTCGAGGCCGGCCTCGCGCAGGAACGTCGAGGCGGCCTTGCGGAGCGGGGCGGCGGCGTCGGCGAGGGTCCAGTCCTGCTCCCGGCCCTCGGCGGCCGGCCCGGAGGCCTGGAGGCGGAGGCGCGTGCGGAGCTGCCTCCCGACGACCGCGATGCAGATGCGGCGGTCGGCCCACTCGTCCACGACATAGGTGCCCGTGTCCCAGACCTTCACGGAGCCGCGGCCTCCGGGGATGTCGCCCTCGTGGTCGAGGTAGACCTTCCGGTGGTCCCTGAGCTGCTTCGCGGCCTGCGGGCCGGCGATGGGGAGGGAGGCGAAGCGCCAGGTCTTGAGGGCCTCGCCCAGTTCCAGCATGAGGTCGAAGTGGTCGCCTTCTTTCGACCCCGCGTGGTGGCTGATGGTGAATCGCTGCATCAGTTGAATCCGTAACGTTTGATCTTCCGGTAGAGGGTGCGCTCGCCGATCCCGAGCATGCGGGCGGCTTTCTCGCGGTTCCCCTCGCACTTGGCCAGGGCCTTGCGGATCGACTCCTTCTCGCCCTCCTCGAGATTCACGCCGCCCACGCCGGAGGGCGAGTCCGATCCCTCCGGGCTTTTCACGTACCGGGGGACGTCCTCCGCGTCGATGCGGCCGTCCTTGTCCAGAACCACCATGCTTTCCACGCAGTTGCGGAGTTCGCGGACGTTGCCCGGCCAGCCGTAGTCGTAGAAGAGCTCCAGGGCCGCCGGGGTGAACTCGGGGGCCTTGTGGCCGTATTTCGTGGAGAACTCCTCGATGAAGGCCTGGACGAGGAGGGGGATGTCCTCGAGGCGGTCGCGGAGGGGAGGAAGCTCGATCGTGACGACCTTCAGGCGGTAGTAGAGATCCTCGCGGAACCTCCCCTCGCGGATGAGGACGGAGAGGTCGCGGTTCGTCGCGGCGAGGAGGCGGACGTCGACCTTGATGGGATCGTTGGAGCCCACGCGGAAGACCTCGCCGTACTCGATGACGCGGAGGAGCTTCACCTGGATGGCGGAGGGGAGGTCGCCGATCTCGTCGAGGAAGAGCGTCCCGCCGTGGGCGGCCTCGAAGCGGCCCTTGTGGGTGTAGGAGGCGCCGGTGAAGGCGCCTTTCTCGTGGCCGAAGAGCTCGCTCTCGAGCACGGTCTCCGAGAGCGCGGCGCAGTTGAGGGGCATGAAGCGGTGGGCGCGGCGCGCGGAATTGACGTGGATCGCGCGGGCCACGAGCTCCTTGCCGGTGCCGCTCTCGCCGAGGATGAGGACCGTGGCGTTCGAGGGGGAGACCTGCCGGAGGGTGTCGATGGCGGCCTGCATGCGCTCCGTGCCGCCCAGGATGCCCTCGAAGCCGTAGCGCCGGTCGAGCTGCTTCTTGAGCTCGACGTTGGAGCGGACGAGCTTCTGCTTCTCGACGGCCTTGCGGATCTTGGCCCGGAGGATGTTGAGGTCGATGGGCTTGTTGAGGTAGTCGTAGGCGCCCTCGTCCATCGCCTCGAGCGCGGTCTCGTAGGAGGGGTAGCCCGTCATGACGATGACCTCGGTCTCGGGGGAGAGGGCGCGCGCGCGTCGGACGATTTCGAGGCCCGAGACGTCGCGCATGACGAGGTCGGTGAGGACGAGGTCGAAGCCGCCCTCCTCGAGGCGGCGGAGCCCTTCGGTGCCGCTTACCGCGATGGAGCAGTCGTAGCCGGCGCGCTCGAGGCTCTCGGCGGCGGCCTCGGCGTGGGCGCGGTCGTCGTCCAGGACTAGGAGGCGTGTTTTCTCAGGCACAGGGTGAAGGCGGCGCCGCGGCCGGGTTCGCTCTCGACATGGACCTCGCCGCGGTGTTCCTCGAGGATCTTTCGGACCATGGGGAGGCCCAGCCCGGTGCCGCCGGGCTTGGTGGAGAAGTAGAGGCTGAAGATCTTCTCACGGTGCTCGGGGGGGATGCCGGGGCCGGTGTCGGCGACGGTGACTTTCACGAACTGCCCGTTGGCGACGGTGCGGACGGCGATCTCGCCACCCTGCGGCATGGCCTGCTGGGCGTTTACGAGGAGGTTGATGAGGGCCTGGCGGATGAGGTTGGGGTCGGCCTCCACGCGGGGGAGGTCGCGGGCGAATTCGGTGCGGAGGCGGATGCGCCCGCGTTCCGCCTGGGGGGCGAGGAAGTCCAGGAGCTCGGCGGCCAGCTCGTTGAGGTCGGTGGGCTCGAGGCGGAGGGCGTGCCCGGCGGCGAAGCGGAGGAAGTCGGAGACGACGCTCTCGAGCCGCTCCGTCTCGCGGAGGAGGACGTCGATCTTTCGGCGCGCCATCTGCTCGCGTTCGGTGATGGGGTTCTCCCAGTCCTCGCGGAGGAGCTGGAGGTTGATGCGCAGGGTGGAGAGGGGGTTGCGGATCTCGTGGGCGAGGCCGCTGGCGATGGTCCCCACGAGGGCGGACTGCTCCTGCTCGTGCATCTCGCGAAGGCGGAGGGAGGCCCGGGCGTCGCGCCGGCGGGCCAGGAATCGGCCGGCGCCGAACGCGGAGGCGGCGCCCAGGGCGAGGCCCAGGGGGAGGAGGAACCATTCCATGGGAGTGATTCTAGGGAACCCGCTCGCGGTTGTCGAGGCTGGGGGGGGGCTGCTTCACCGCGGAGGGCGCAGATCCAGCGGATCCGGCCAGCAGGGCGGGACCCGGGAGCGTACCTCCGTGCTCTTCGTCCCCTTCGTGGACGGCGGTGAGATCCCGTCGGTCTCCCGCCGCCTCTGTTCGCTCCGGGGACTCTGTGCCGGGTTGAACCTCTAGAGGAACCTGATGAGCTCCAGGTCGTTCTGGAAACCCTTGCGGTAGACGTAGGAGATTTCGTCCATGATCTGGCGGATGAGGAAGATGCCCAGGGTGAAGCCCTTCTCGCGGGTGATGCGTTCGGCGAGCTGGGCGTCGTTGATGCCCGAGGCGAGCTCGAAGACGTTGACGGAGTCGACGATCACCGCCTTGAAGCGGACGTCGTCGATGTCCACCGAGACGGTGATCTCGTTCTGCAGGCCCTTGAACCGGGCGTAATGGACCACGGAGCTTACGGCCTCGTCCACGGCAAGGACGATGAGGTCCTTGTCCCGCTGGGGGATGAGGGCCGCGGTGAGGGTTTCCGACAGGAGGGCCCGCACCTCGTTGAGGAACTTCGGGTGGCAGGGCTTCGAGATCGTCTTCTGGATCAGCTTCGCCATCTTCGTGTACCTACTCTATCAGACGCGCGAGACAATGAATTGTTCATGTAAATCGTACATAAATTCTGGGTTCCTCACGGTTTCTTCCGGGGCGGGCTGCCCGAGCGGTACTCCACCTTCGCCCGGGCGAACTCGGCCTCCACCCAGCGGTCGATCTCCGCCCGGTTGGGCGGCGACGCCAGGATCCCCTCCAGGATCTCCCCCTTCACGTCCGCCCAGGCGGCCTCCCGCCCCTTGCGGGTCTCCACCAGGCGCACGACGTAGAAGAGGTTCGAACGGCTCTTCTCCACCCCCGTGGCCTCCCCGGGCTTCTTCTTCGCGAGTTCCTCGACGATCCACTCGTCGAGGATCGGGTCCACGGGGGGCGAGTTCCGGGTGAAGGTCTCGCGCGGCTTGCGGGCCACGGTCTGCTTTTGCCCGGCGGCCTTGACCGCGTCGGCCGCGGCCTCGAAGCCCTTGGAGCGGGCCTCCTCGTCGAAGCGGCGCGCGTCCTCCTCCTCGACGAAGAGCATCCGGTCGACCACGAAGGTGTCCTCCCGGAGGCCCGCATAGCGCACGATCTTCTCCACGGTGAGCGCGGTCTCGAAGGACCGGGAGGAGGCCACGAACTCGACGTACGCCTCCGGGCTCAGCCCCTCGCGCTCCAGCTGCGCCTTGAAGGCCGCCTCGCCCATGCGCTCGCGCGTCTGCTTCGCCATCGTCTCCGCGCGGCGACGGAGTTCCTGGGAGTTTTGCGTGATGCCCAGCGCGCGGCGCCGGTCCTCCACCACCCGCCAGCGGACGTACGTGTCCACCGTGCCCTTCGGGTTCAGCTCGAGGGCCTTCTCGGCCACGGTGCGCCAGGAGAGGGGCTCGTTGTTGAGCAGCGCCACGATCTCCTCGTCCCTGTCCCGGGGCTCGCCCTCGCCCATGGGCCGGAGGGCCGGATCCCGACGGGTGGCCGCGCCCTCCCCGCAGGCGGCCGGGAGCAGGGCCAGCGCGAGGAGCAGGCTCGCGGGACGGACGGTGAACGCGTGGAAGGAGATCATCCCCGCTCGGTGGATGCGCTGCACCCTTACCCCTTTTCCCATTCCCAGACTCGTGGTGGATCCAGACTGGCTCACCCGCCTGGCCCGGAGCGGGACAAGCCGGCGCACTTCCGAAGCCGAAACACCCTGCCAGCCCATTGCAGGAATCCCTCCTAATACCCTGTTCCGGCGTGGAAGTGCCGGAAAAAACTGAATCCAGGTCCGGGGTCTCAGGGGTGCGTGAGATTCAGGTCGCGGAGGATTTCGATCAGTTCCGTCGTCCCCAGGAGTCCCAGGTCGAGCATGACGAGGCCGATGAGCCTGTGGGGCTGCCCCTTCCCGGGAAGGCATTTCTGGAAGGCGAGCGCATCGGCAACCTGGGCCTGGGTCACGTACCCCTTCCTCACCGCCACTTGGCCGAAAGGTTCCCGCGCGTGGGGGCCTGCGCCGGCGTGCTTGGACATGATCCTTCCTCCCGTACCGCCCGCCGCCGGGTCCGATTATAGTGCCGGGGACGCGGGCTTCAAGGAAAGCGTGCGGAAGTACTCGAGCGTCCGGGCGAGCCCCTCGCGACGCCGCACGCGGGGCTCCCAGCCCAGGAGCGAGCGGGCCCGGGAGATGTCGGGGCGGCGCTGCCGGGGGTCATCCTGGGGAAGGGGCTTCAGGACGATCTTCGAGGCCGCCCCCGTCAACTCCAGGATCTCCCGCGCGAGCTGCAGCACGGGGATCTCGTCCGGATTGCCGAGGTTCACCGGATCCGGCTCCGGGGACGCGAGGAGCCGGAGGATCCCGTCCACCAGGTCGCTCACGTAGCAGAAGCTGCGCGTCTGCGAGCCGTCGCCGAAGACGGTGAGGTCCTCGCCGCGGAGGGCCTGGGCAAGGAAGGTGCAGACGGCGCGCCCGTCGTTCGGGCGCATGCGCGGACCGTAGGTGTTGAAGATCCGAACGATGCGCGTCTCCACGCCGTGGAAGCGGTGGTAGGCCATGGTCATCGCCTCGGCGAAGCGCTTGGCCTCGTCGTACACCCCGCGCGGGCCGACCGGGTTGACGTTGCCCCAGTAGTCCTCGCGCTGCGGATGGACGAGCGGGTCGCCGTAGACCTCGCTCGTCGAGGCGAGGAGGAAGCGAGCCCCTTTCGCGCGGGCCAGCCCCAGGGCGTTGTGCGTCCCCAGCGATCCGACCTTGAGCGTGTGGATCTTGTGCTCCAGGTAGTCGAAGGGGCTCGCGGGCGAGGCGAAGTGGAGGATCGCGTCCACGCTCCCGGGGAGATCGATGACCTTCGTGACATCGTGGAGCACGAACGCAAACCCGGGCCTCCCCTTCAGGGCGGCGATGTTCCGCTCGTTGCCGGTGAGGAGGTTGTCCATGCAGACGACCTCGTCCCCCCGGGCCAGCAGGGCCTCGCAGAGGTGGGAGCCCAGGAAGCCGGCCCCCCCGGTCACCAGGATGCGCATGGCGGCCCATCCTAGTGCTTCGATCGCCTTTATTCCATGAGTTGTCCGTCTCCTGGGCCCCCCATGGACTCTATGGGCGCTCACCCCACGCGGACCCAGCCCCTTTGTCAAGGCGCCCTGCCGGCCGATATACTGAAGGAGTGATCCTCACCGGCCATCAGCCCAATTATCTGCCTTATGCGGGCTTCTTCGAAAAGGTCGCGCGGGCCGACCGCTTCCTTGTGGTGGACAACGTCCAGTTCGTCAAGCGAGGGACCTTCGGCTGGATGCACCGGAACCGGATCCGAACCTCCTCCCCGCAGGGATGGGACTGGCTCTCGGTCCCCATCCTCACCAAAGGGCGGTATACTCAGGACATCTCGGAGGCGCTGATCGACCCGGCCGTCCCCTGGGCGCGGAAGCACTGGCGGACGATCGAGTGGAACTACCGCCGGGCGAAGCACTTCGAGGAATACGCGGCGGACTTCAAGGCCATGTACGAGGGCGAATGGACCCGCTTCTCCGACCTCTCCTGCGCCTTCCTCTCGCTCCTCCTCCGCCTCCTGGGCATCCCCCGGACCTTCGAGCGCACCTCGACCCTCGGGATCAAGGGCGAGTCCACCGGGCTGGTGGCCGCGATGTGCAAGGCCGCGGGGGCCGACACCTATCTCTCCGGGCCGCACGGGCGGGACTACCTGGACGTTCCCGCGCTCGGCACCGCGGGCATCCGCGTGGAGTTCCAGGACTTCACCTGCCCCCAATACCCGCAATGCTGGCCCGGGCCCTTCATCCCCGACCTCTCCGTGATCGATCTCCTCTTCAACTGCGGGCCCGACAGCCTGCGGGTGCTCCGCGGTGACCGCCAAGCTTAACTACCCCCAGTTCTGGATGCTCGTCCTGGCCTGGCTGGTGGCCGACCTGGCGACGCCGCTGGTGATCCGGTTCTGCCGGTGCATCGGCGCGGTGGACCGGCCCCACACCTACAAGATCCACAAGGAGCCCATGCCGCTCCTGGGCGGCTCGGCCCTCTTCCTCGCGTTCGCGGTG
Organism: Planctomycetota bacterium; assembly: GCA_023261405.1. GTDB lineage: Bacteria > Planctomycetota > MHYJ01 > MHYJ01 > JACPRB01 > JACQFK01. The sequence goes on along the minus strand of JAHFOZ010000150.1, from coordinate 3,211 downwards.
GCCATCTTCAGCATCCTCCGTTTCACGACCTTCGAGGACAACCTCCCCGTGTTCGGCATCGTGCTGGCCGCGCTCCTCGTCACCGCCCTGGGCACCCTGGACAGCTTCCGCCCCATCTGGGCCGTGGCGAAGCTGGGCCTTCTCCTCGTCGTGACGATGGTGCTTTCGCAGTTCGGGGTGCGGATCTCGCTCACCGGGATCTGGGGGGTGGACCTCGCGCTGACGCTGCTCTGGATCTCCGGCGTCTCGAGCGCCATGAATTCCATGGACAACATGGACGGCGCCGCCACAGGGACCGCGGCGGTGGCGTCCTTCTGGACCTTCTACGTGGCCTGGTACTCCGAGCCCCTGGGGCAGGCCCCCGTCAGCTACGTCGCCGTCTCCCTTCTCGGCGCCTGCCTCGGGTTCCTCCGCTACAACTTCAAGCCCGCGAGCATCTTCCTCGGCGACGGCGGCTCGCTCCTCCTGGGCTTCCTGCTTGCCGCACTCACCGTGCAGTGCGGCTGGGCGCGCGACGACAAGCTCAAGGCCGTCATCGTCCCCTGCGCCATCCTCTGCGTGCCGCTCTACGACATCACCCTCTCCACCCTCCTGCGGATCAAGCAGGGCGTGGTCAAGGGACCCATCGAGGCCATCGTCTACTGCGGGCGCGACCACCTCTCGCACCGCCTGGTGGCGCTGGGGCTCTCGCAGCGCGAGGCGGTGATGCTCCTCTACCTGCTCGGGATGCTGAGCGGGACCGTCGCCATCATCGTGGCGCGGCCCGAGGTCACCCGGGGGTTCTATATCCCCGTCACGGTCGTCTCGCTGCTGGCGCTCGGGGTCCTGGGACTCCTGCTGGACCGCGCGAAGGTCTACCCGCACCAGCCGGCCGCCGCCCCCGCGCCCCCGGACCCGGTTGCCGAGGCGTCCCCCGCCGCGGAACCCCGCCGCTGAGAGAGGAGGAGCCCCGATGACGCCCCGCGAGGTCCATTTCGACGCGATCGTCGTGGACGGCCATGCCGACACGATCAGCCGCGCCCTCGACGACGGCGAGGACCTCGGGACCGAGACGGGGAAGGGGCAGCTCGACCTCCCCCGCATGTTCCGCGGCGGCCTCGACGCCCAGTTCATGGCCTGCTATGTGGAGCCCAAGTACGTCGCCCGGAAGGAGTCCGCCAAGCGCGCCTTCCGGATGCTCGACTCCGTGAAGCGGTGGGCGGCGAAGTACCCGGACCGGATGGCGATCGCCCGCTCGGCCGCGGACGTGCGCCGCGCCGCCGCCGCCGGAAAGGTCTGCGCGATCCTCTGCATCGAGGGCGGCCACGCGATCGAGGACGACCTCGGGCTGCTCCGCAGCTTCCACGAGCTGGGCGTGCGCTACATGACGCTGACCTGGAACAACGCCAACTCCTGGGCCGACTCCTGCCGCGAGAGCCGGCACGGCGGCCTCACGGATTTCGGCCGCGAGGTCGTCCGCGAGATGAACCGCATCGGGATGCTCGTGGACCTCTCGCACGTGGCGGAGAAGACCTTCTACGACGCGCTGGCGGTCGCCGACACGCCCGCGATCTGCTCCCACTCCTGTGCGCGGGTGCTCTGCGACCACGTGCGGAACCTCACGGACGACCAGCTGCGCGCCCTCGCCCGGAACGGCGGGGTGGTCGGGGTGAACTTCTACTCGGGCTTCGTGAGCCAGGCCTTCTACGACTCCAAGAAGGCGGGCGACGAGGCCGGCGAGGCGGAGCGCGGGGCAGCGATGGAGCGCTTCAAGGACGATCCGGCCGGGATGGACGCGGCCCTCAAGGCGATCTGGACAAAGTACGACGGCCGGGAGGCCGCCATGGCTCCGCCGTCGCTCGACGGGCTCGTCGACCACATCGAGCACATCGCGAAGGTCGCCGGGATAGCCCACGTGGGGCTCGGCTCCGACTTCGACGGCATCTCGTCGCTCCCCCGGGAGGTCGGGACTTGCGAGCACCTGCCCAGGCTCACGGAGCGCCTCTTCGAGCGGGGCTTCGCGGAGCCCGATGTGCGGAAGATCCTGGGAGAGAACTTCCTTCGTGTAATGGAAGCCTCGATCGACGCGCGGCTCGCCGGAGCATAGATGATTTTCGGGAAGCCGGGTATAGGAATCCCCATGCCCAAGCTCGTTGTTCGCTGTTTCACCATTTCCTTGGACGGTTTCAGCGCCGCTCCCGGACAAAGCCTGGCCGCGCCATTCGGCAAGGACGGCCTCAGGCTCATGAACTGGGCTTTGGCCACCCGGCATTTCAAATCCATGTTCGGCCAATCCGGAGGTGTCGAAGGCGTCGACAATGATTTCATGGCCAAGGCCGATGAAAACATCGGCGCGAGCATCATGGGTCGGCATATGTTCGGACCGCCGTCCGACGCCCCTGCACCGGAATCCTGGAAAGGTTGGTGGGGCGAGAATCCACCCTACCATCATCCCGTATTCGTGTTAAGCCATCACAAACGGCCCACCCTCGCCATGGAGGGCGGAACGAGTTTCACGTTCGTCACAGACGGCATCGAGTCGGCCTT
>JAHFOZ010000150.1:0-675 GCA_023261405.1 Planctomycetota bacterium | reverse complement strand
CGGCAGAGGGCAAGGACGTGCGCCTGGCGGGCGGGTCGGCCACCTTACGCCAGTATTTGCGGGCGGGTCTGATCGACGAGCTGCATTTGGTCCAAGTACCCCTATTCATGGGCCAAGGGGAGCGCATCTTTGAGGACCTGGGCGGAGTGGAAAGCCTCTACACATGCGTCGAATTCATCCCCTCCCAGGCGGTGTCCCATCTTCGCATCGTCAAGAAATCCGGATAGGGCCGGGTGCGCGAAACACAACTCGCGGGGAGCCATTCCCGAGCCGCGACAAACTCCGAGCGCATGCGTCCGTCTTCCCGATTGCCGCCGGGTCGCTGGTGAGGTATCCGCTCAAGATCACGGTGTTCAGGTTCATGGCGCCCTCCTTCTTCAGTGACTCAGGTGGGCGGAGTCAAGGAGGGAGGGGCGCATGGAGGCCTGTGGGGAGGCTTGGCAGGGGCAGGAGCGGAAAGAATGGGGAGCAGCGCGGGTGGGGCGTGCGTTCGGTCGAGGCAGAGCCCGCGCCCCTCACGGCGCGGGCGGCGAAAAGTTGTATCCTACTCCTGAAGGATGGAAGCTGGTCCAGGTCACGCACGGTAGTACGCCGCCTGTGCGTGAGGTGGGCGTCTCAGGCAGAAGATTGCTCCAGCTGGGCGACGGCTGGGAGGGAGGCAAGCCCATGTTGATG
>JAHFOZ010000577.1 GCA_023261405.1 Planctomycetota bacterium | reverse complement strand
TTTCGATCGAGGCCTGATCGGGCCGTCAGCGGCGCTTGAGGAGCATCACCAGGCCGCAGAAGAAGGCGCAGATCCCCGCGGCCGCAAGATTTTCTTCCATCTGCGGGGAGAAGACGAGGATGAACCCTCTTCCCTTGACGAGCGCCGCGAAGCTCGAGACGCAGAAGGGCATCAGGAAGAGCCGGAGGACCTGCCAGCGGTCGAGCCTCACGGCGGATTTCCCCGCGGCCGAGGTGCTCAGGTAGAGCGCGAAGCCGATGATGAGGCTCAGGCCGAGCGAGGTTAGCCAGAGCTGCAGGCTGGAGTCGAAATATCGGACCAGGACCACGAGATACCAGATGAAATAGCACCAGAGGATGAGGCGGCCCGTGGAAAGGCCGGAGAGGTAGCGGATCATCGATCGCGCGACGGCCTCAGGGGGCGGGGACCTTCGCCGCCTCCGGCTCGATCGGCGGGGCGTAGGGCGCGGGCATCCCGGCGCGGAGGGGCTTCGGCCGCGCGATGTAGGTCCAGGCGTTTTCCGCTTCGGCGCGGACATAGCGCGCCAGGCCCTGGATGAACAGCCAGATCGTGGTGGCCCCGAGCGTGAACCCGAGGAGGCGAGGCCGTCGTCCCGCGTTCCGGCTGCCGTAGATCCCCAGGCGCATCCTCCTCTTCGCGATCGAGATGAGGCGCCGCTGATAGAAGCGGATCGGGTACATCCCGACGATCGCGTACTTCCGGTAGAACGGCGGGTAGAGCAGGCCGCGGCTGGACCGGTGGACCGGCCATATTATGAACATGTAATATAATGCCGTGTCGAGGAGGAAGGACGCCGTCATGGTGTCGTAGTCGCCCATCAGGTAGTACTTGTCCTTGTAGATCGCGTCGTAGAACGCCCCCAGGAACCTCCGGTACAAGTCATCGTGCTCGCGCACCTCCGCGGCGAACTTCATCGGGTCGGGCTCCTCCTGCCGCCGCTTCAGCAGCTCCAGGGTCCACGAGACCGAGAAGGCGAGCTGGTCGATCCCCGGGCTGTAGAACGGGTCCAGGAAGCCCGCGGCGTCCCCTACGGACGACCACCCCACGCCGGCCACGCGGTCGACCAGGTACGGCAGATGGGCGTAGCTGAAGAGGTCGTCGGGGACGCGCCGCGCGTCCGCCACGAGGTCGCGCGTGAGCGGGTTCCGGTCGAGGAACCAGTGCAGTTTCTCCTCGGCACCCGTGCCCCGGGGCTGGACGAGTCGCGTGTCCCACACGGCGCCGATGCTCGTCTCGCCCCCCTGGAGCGGGATGAACCAGATCCAGTAGCCGTAGCCGTTGAAGTGGTTGGTCGCCAGGCGTCGCGCGGCGACGCACCCGCGGCTGAAGGGGGTGTCGGGGTCGTTGCCCGCCACCTCGGGGCCGTCCATGTCCTTCACGCCGCGGTATCGGGCCCAGACCGCCGCCGTGGGATGGCTCTCGATCGGCTTGAGCCAGCCGCGACGCCGGGCCACGACCGCCGATCGCCCGGTGGCGTCCACCAGCCAGCCGGCCCTCACCTCGACGGTCTCGCCGTCCCGCTCGATGCGGATCACGCTCTCGGGTCCCTCCGCCTCCTCGGGCAGCTGCACGTCCAGCACTTTCGCGGGCCGCCAGACCTCGGCGCCTTCGCGCGCGGCAAGGGCCAGGACATGCTCGTCGAGCTTGGAGCGGTCGATCTGGAAGGTCCCGATGCGGGAGAGCGTGGTGGGGCCGACCTCGCTTGCATCGGCGAGCTTCTTCACGGCCCCGTTGTGGAACCAGTACCTCAGCCCGTGCTTCGGGAGGTGCTCCCGGGACAGGTGGTCGTAGAGACGGAGGACCCGGGTGAGGAAGTAGGACGACACCTCCACCGTCGACTCGCCCACCTTGAAGTCGAAGGCGGTGCTCTTCTCGATGACCAGGACTTTCCATTCAGGGTGGCGCCGGCGCAGGAGCAGCGCCGTCGAGCCCCCGGCCAGGGCCCCCCCGAGGACCACGACGTCGTAGCGCGCGGGCATCACCGGTTCACCCCGAAGAGGCGTCCCAGGAAGTCGAAGACCCGGTCGCGGGGAACCTTGACGCGGGGAGTGACCCGGTTCTCGAAGAATTCGGCCGCGTCGTGCCCCACCACCGGGATCGCCTGGAGGGCCGCCGAACAGAGGGCGTGGAAGCGGTCCCGGATGCGCGGGCGCGGGCCAGGGGCGGCGGGGTCGCTCATGGGGTCGCGGGAATTGTCCCGCATGAGCAGGGCAAAAGCAAGCGGGTGCGCGGTTGGAACACCCGTGCCCGCGGACAGGGGTAATGGATGTTCATCGGTCCCGCCTCCTGGAGATGGGGTGTAACGGACAGGCCCCGGGCTGGACGCACAATGTAGACAATGTAGAATGGTGGAGAACCAGTCCCTGTTTCGGGTGGGGTGCACATGCTGAAGATCACGGGCCGCGGATCCATCCAGGACTGCGACGGCGTCTGCCGGCGCGACTTCCTCCAGGTCGGCGCCCTCGGCGCCCTCGGCCTCACCCTGCCGGGGTTCCTCCGTCTCGAGGCCCAGGAGCAAGCCCCGAAGAAGGGCGGCGCCGACGACCGCTCCTGCATCATGATCTTCAACCTCGGCGCCCCGAGCCAGATGGACACCTTCGACCCGAAGCCCGACGCCCCCGCCGAGATCCGCGGGCCCTTCAAGACCCTCCGGACCGCCTCTCCCGACATCCAGATCACGGAGCTCCTCCCGCTCCACGCGAAGGTCGCCGACAAGTTCTCCCTGGTCCGCAGCATGTACCACACCGCCGCCGCCGTGCACGACACCGGCCACCAGATGATGCAGACCGGCCGTCTCTTCACGGGAGGCGTCAACACCCCGCACGTGGGCTCCGCCCTCCAGTTCCTCCGCGGCACGCGCAACGAGCTGCCGGGCCACGTCATCCTCCCCGAGCCCATGGGACCCACCGGCGGCAACATGCCCC
>JAHFOZ010000149.1:7585-10716 GCA_023261405.1 Planctomycetota bacterium | reverse complement strand
ACCCCGTCGCGCCGCCCTCGGCGGGAGCCCCCGAGGCCGTCAGGCTGATCACGGGCTCGTTGTCGTTGTTCTGGACGGTGACGTCGGCGGGGTCGAAGTTGTGGTACTTGGGCTCGGCGGGGTTGTTGCAGGGGCCCACGCTCACCGTGTAGGTGGCGAAGCCGGGCGGGGTCTCGGTGACGACGTCGTCCTGGCCGTTGACGGTCACGGTCTGCGCCGTCCCCCAGTTGGCCGTGGTGAAGGTGAGCGTCAGCGTCGAGGTGGGGGTCACGACGATCGCGCTGCTGAGCAGGCCCTCGTCGGTGTCCGCCGCGGCGATCGTGATCGGGATGAGCACGTTCGAGGTGGGCTGCGTGGTCAGGACCACCGTGAAACTGTCGGTGCTGGGGACGTTCTCGCTGGTGACCACGCCGCCCAGGTTGTCCACGGTCACCCCGCGCGTGTCGTTGTCGATGAGGAGCAGGCTGCCCGAGGTGGTCCCGCCGATCACCGTCCAGGTCGGCGGGGCGGTCGAGACCGTCAACTGTACGGTCTCGTCGTCCTCGTCCACCAGGTCATTCACGGGGGTCACGGTGAGCACGACGGAAGCGGATCCGATGGGGATGGTCGCGGGACTGCTGAGGAGGGCATAGTCCGTGCCGTTGGTCGCGCTCCCGCTGATGGTGAACGTGACGTTCAGGTTGATGTTCGTGTTGCCGGTGCGGCTGATCGTGAACGTCCCCGTGCCGCCGGCTTCCGTCGGGGAACCCGAGGCCGTCACCGTGATCTCGGGCTCGTTGTCGGTGTTGGTCAGGCTGACGTCCGCGATGGCGGCATCCGTCAAGTTGTCATAGGCCGGGTCGGAGCCCGCGGAGGGGCTGTACGTGACGATGGTGTACGCGGCGGCGGGATCGGTGACGGTGTCGTTCTGGCCCAGGACGTAGACGGTCTGGGCGCTGTTCCAGTTGGCCGTGGTGAAGGTGAGCGTCAGGCCGGCCGCGTAGGGTCCTGCCGCCGCCGTCGCGATCTGCCCCTCCGTCGGCACGTCGGACTGGAGCGGGATGAAGACGCTGGAAAGGGGCGGGGTGTTCAGGACCAGGGTGAACGTCACGGGGGTCCCGCCGTTCTCGGAGGTGGAGCCGGACGAGGGGGCGGAAACCGTGACCCCTGCGACGTCGTCGTTGGTGTTCCGGACGGCGACATCGGGTCCGTTGTACGCGTTGAAGTTCAGGTCCGTGCTCGACGTCGGGTTCGTCAGGACGAGGTAGTCGATGTTCCCGTCGTCGTTGGGATCGTCGTTGCCCCTGACGTTCACGGTCTGGGCCGAGTTCCAGTTGGCGGCGGTGAACGTGAGGGTGATGCTGGCGACCGAAGCGCCGCCGGTGTTGACGAGGCCCTCCGTGGTGTCGCCCGAGGCGATGGGGATCGTCACGTTCGAGACGGGCTGCGCGTCGAGGCGCACCGTGAACTGGGACGTGGTGCCGGACTCCGCGGTGAGGAGGCGGGAGTGGACGAACTGGATCTCGGGGATGTGGGAGAAGACGACGTAACTGAGTCCGGAATCGAACGGCCAGTCGCTCTGGATCGTGTTGACCCCCGCGAACGTGCGGTTGGTGAGCCCGGTGCGGACGTGCAATCCGCCGCCTGAGGTTCCGAACGAGGTATCGTCCCTCGAGATCTCGACGAGGAGGTTGCTCGTCCCGTCCCAGGTGAAGGTCGTCGAGAGCGTGAAGTCGACGAACGTGTCCAGCTGGCCGGCGTTGAGGACGAAGTTCACGGGGCCGTAGACCTGCTTCCACCCTTCCATGACGATCGCCGTGGACGTCAAGAGGGAGGTGTGCTGCAGTCGGATCCGGAGGTTGGCCAGCGAAGGCCGGCCCTGGACCTCGTGGGGCTTCAGGCGGATCGTGGAGATCGCGTGCCCGGGGAGCACGCCTGCCGAGCTGAGCTCCGAGGCCAGGATGACCGTTTGGCAGCGGGCGCTGGGGTAGTAGGTGTTGAACGGATCCCGGATGTTGGTGTTGCCCGCGTTCCAGATGCCCCCCGCTGTGCCGGACATGATCTCCGAGGTGGTCACGGGCGCGACGACGGGCCCGATCGAGTTGATCGTGAACGTCCCCAGATCGTTGTCCAGATTGCCCACGATGACGTCGATGGGGTTGATGCCGTTCCAGTTCAGGTCGGTGCTCTGGGTGGGAGACGAGAAGACGGTGAAGGGCAGCGTCTTGTCGACGAGCGTGTCATCGGCGCCCTGCACGAAGATGTTTTTGAAATTCGAGTAGTCGCTGGTGGTGAAGCTCAGGGTCACGGAGGAGGTCCACGGCGCGTTGCCGGTCAGCGAGAGCAGGCCTTCCGTCGTGTCGGAACTGTCGAAGCGGATCGTGACGTTGGCGTTGGGCTGGGACTGGAGGCGGAGGCTGAAAGCGGCCTCCCCGAAGCCCTCGGTGGTGAGGAGGTTGCTCCCGACGCTCATGGTGACCGTGAAGCTGTCGTCGTCCCGGTTGGTCACGTACACGTACTCGCCCGCGCCGAGATAGGCGGCGTCGGACCCCGCCGCAACGAGGACCGAGATGTAATACCACTGGTCATAATCGCGCACCGTGTCCTGCACCCCCGTGATCGTCACCGTCTGGAACGTGGGGGCGACGCCGCCCGCGAAGACGATCGAGGCGGGGGAGACCGTGCCTTCGCTGGTGGTGGAACTCGTGAAATTGAGCGTCACGGGCGACGTCGGGGTCGTGTTCAGCGAAACGACGAAGGTCGCCGTCCCGCCCGCCTCCGTGGTGAAGAGTTCGTCCGTGGGCTTCGCGATGATCCCCGCCGAGTCGTTGTCGTGATTGATGATGTACGGCGAGGAGGGCCACCAGAAATCGTAGTTAAAGTCGGCGCTGGAGGTGGGGCCCGTTCCAATGTAATAGCCGATCGAGCCGTCGATCGCCGCGTCGTCCTGGGCCCGGACGAAGACGGTCTGCGCGATCAGGGCATTGGCCGGGGTGAACGTCAGGGTGAGGCTGGCGACGATTCCGGAGGCCCCGGACTCCACGAGGCCTTCCGCGGCGTCCCCGGTAGAAATGGGAACGGTCACGTCGGCGAAGGGGACGGAGTTGAGCCGCACGGTGAACGAGGTGTCCGGTCCCCCTTCGCGGGTGTGG
>JAHFOZ010000149.1:0-7575 GCA_023261405.1 Planctomycetota bacterium | reverse complement strand
CGTTGGTGTACTCGTTGTCCAGATTCGAGAGGGAGGTGAGAGGGACCAGGCCGAGGGCCGTGTAGGCGGCGTCGCCCGACGTCGCCTGGCCGCGGATCGTGTAGAGCACCGATCCGTCGGACAGCAGGTCGTTCACCCCCGTCACGGTCACGGTCCGGGGGACGAGCGCGTTGACGGTCGTGAACGTGATGGAGGCCGGGCTGACCGTGCCTTCGGCGGTGTTCGAGCTGGTCAGCGAGACGATGGTGTTGCTGGAGGGGACGGTGTTCAGGGATACGGTGAAGGTGGCGGTCCCCCCGTCCTCGGTCGTGTTCAAACCCGTCGCGGGATTGACGGTATAGCCGGCGGAATCGTTGTCCCCGTTGGTGCCGCTGACGTCGTCCGGGTTGATGAACTGGTACTTGGGGTCCGTGGTGGACATGGCGGTGGTGATGCTGAAATTCTGCAGGCCGTCCACCGCCGCGTCGTCCACGCCCGTGAGCGTCACGAACTGGGGAGTGGACCAGTTGGCCGCGGTGAAGGTCAGTGAGGTCGGGGAGAAACTCACCTCGTCGCTGTCGGCGGAGGACAGGTTGATGGTCACTCCCAGGACCGGCTGGGTGGTCAGGACCACGCTGAAGACCGCCTTGGTGCCCCACTCGGTGGTCTGCAGCCCCGTGGTGGGGGTCACGATCATGGCGGCCGTGTCGTTGTCGACATGGGTGACCGTGACGTCCGACGGATTGAGGCCGCTGTAATTGCCGTCGAAAGAGGTGGCGGCGGCCGTGATGATCGTGTAGAGGACGTTGTCCTCATCGATGAAGTCGTCCACGGGGTTGATGATGACGGTCTGTGGGGTGCTCCAGTTCAGCGACGTGAACGTGAGCGAGCTGACCGAGGGCACGCCCTGGGAGGTGTCCGAGCTGGAGATGCCGATGCTGACGTTCGCGGTCGGGGCGGTCTTCAGACTGACGGAGAAGCTCGCGTTGCCTCCTGTTTCGTACGTGTACAGCCCGGAGGTGGGAGTGACCGTGAACCCGGCGACGCTCGCCAGGGTCACCCTCTGGGCGATGAGGTCCTCGTCGCCCACCGAAAAGGTGTTCTGCCAGATGACGACCGCCTCCATCGCGCTCGAGATCGAGGCGGTGACCGGGTTGGAGTCCTCCCTGGACGAATAGTCGAGATTCAGAGTTTCCAACTCCACGGGCGCCGCCCCGCCGGAGCCCCCGCCCGGATACGGGAAATCGGTCGCGGTGTTGTAGACCTTGCACCGGATGTTCCAGCCTGTGGGGGCGCTGGCTGTCGGATTGTGCATGTAGGTCAGGAAGGCGCGCTTGGCGCTGGCATGGTCGATGACGTCGATCCGGGGCCGCCGGGCATCGGAGGTGGTGTCGGCCCAGGTGTTGCTGGCGATGGTCGGGGGGGTCGTCTGCAGATCCACGCGTCGGATGTAGACGTAGTAGTTCACTCCCGTGTTGAGCTGCCAGGTCACATAGGCGTACTGGGACGCGTTCATGCCGATGTCGACGTTGATCTGCTCGTAGGTGGTCCAGAGGCTGACGAGCGCCCCCGTGTCCGCCGACAGGACGCCCGTCGACACGACGCTGACGTAGGGGACTCCAAAGGCCCCGACGGAGGCGCGCCGGGTGTACGCCACTCCCATCTTCCCGTTTGGCGAGACCTGGGTGACGGCGGGCTTCTCCTCCCAGAACCCGGAGCCGATGTCGGGGCCCACGTTTCCGTTCACGAACCCCGAGGTGTCCACCGTGGCGCACAGGACGTTGTGGTCCGACGCCGTCCAGTGGTACTCCCAGGCCACCAGGTATTTTCCCGACCCCCGCGAGAATCCGACGTCCGGATCGGTCTGGTTGTTGCCGCCCTGGATCTGGAACGGGGTCCCCGCGGTCGGGATGTTGTTGGTCACGGTGACGAAACACCCATAAACCGCCCAGTTCCCCACGCCGGACCTCCTCTGATACACGACCAGGAACTGGTTCCCGCCCAGGGCGCCCGGCGCGATCCGCGGATTGCGGGCCTCTTCGATCCCGCCGTCGACGGTCACGAAGTCGCTTCCCACCGTCCCCGAGGAACTGATGGTGCGGCAGACGATGTCGATGGCGGTGCCGCTGCCCTGCTCGCAGACGCAGAGCCAGGAGTCGACCGTGGGGTGGAAGGCCACGTCCGGCAGGGTGCGGTTGTACCCCGTGTAGTCGATGGTGAAATAGCCCCCGAGCAGCGGATCGATCGTGAGGGGGAACGAGGCCTGCGCCAGGAAGCCCGCGTCGAGGGTCATCTCGAGCGCCTCCTCGCGCAGCTCATAACCCAGGCGGTGGCGTCGGCCCGCGGCGTCGATGGCCGTAGCCCCGCCGTACGTGAGGGCCGTGCCCCCGTCCGGGGCCTTGAACTCGACCACCTGCTCGCCAAGCTCGCCCTCCGCCCGCGCGGGAAGGGTCAGCGGCACCGCCTTGAGCGGCGATTTCAAGGAGACCACGACCTTCAGGTCCCCCCCGCCCCGCAGGCTTTCAAGCGATCCGTCGAGGACGAAGACCTGCTCGACCTGGGTGCCGCGGAGGAGATACTTTTCGGTCACCGGCCCGCGCTCGTAGACGACCTCCTGCTTCGCCCCCTCGCCCCGGAGAGTGGGGACTGCGGCGCGGGAGGACGGGTCAGGAAGGAGCGGACGGTCGCCGATGCGGATCTCCTTCAGGGCAAGGGAGACGCCGCCTTTGGGGGTCGCCAGGTGCACCCCGTTGGGCCCGTAGGTCTGCTTGAAGTTGCTCCCGCCCGCGCTGATGGACCCGTCCGGGGATGTCGTGGCCTTCTCCAACCCAAGCGCAATCGCCTCCACATCGGAGGAAGTCAGCCCGGGAGGCGGGAGCTCCGCGTCCTGGGCCGCGGCCGTCGGCGGGCGCACGGTCGCGACCCGCCCCGCGAGGGGGGCCGCCGGACCCTCGTCGGCAGGTCGCCGCAGGAGGGCGACGGCCGCCACGAGGGCCGCCAGCACGAGTCCCGGGATCAGCCAGCGCAGTTTCATGAAGTGATTCTCCGCGAGTCCGGATGAGGAAGTCCTGTCGTGTTCATGCTCGGTCGAAAGCCCGGTTCATTTCTTCTGCTTGAGGATGTCGTCGAAAACCTTGAGGATGCGCGGGGAGACCTGCCCCCGTCGGGCGGCGTCCACCTTCGGGTCCAGGGCGAAGGCGCGCGTCACGTCGCCGCGGCAGCGGTCGGCTACGCGGGCGAGCTCCTCGCTCTCCAGGAAGGCCGCCGTCGCGTTGCTCAGCGCCCGCGAATAGTAGACTTGCGCGCGGATCGGGGCGGGCAGGTCCTGGAAGTGGTCCTGGGACTCGAGGGCGCTCAGGTCCAGCTCCACCCGCCGGCAGGCCAGCGGGTCGGCCATCGCCGCGCGCGCGGCCATCCCGTCCTGCGCCCTCCGGAGGCTCCCTTCCGCCGCCACCTTCTCGTTGTGCTTCTTGATCCGGTCCTTCATGGTCCCGTTCAGCCTTTCGAGCTGGACGACCTGGTACTTCAGGACATCGGTGTCGAGGTACTTCTGCATCTCCAGCGCGAGGGGCGTGTTGGCCGCCTGTTCGATCCGCTGGCGCAGGTCGGCCTCGGTCTTCTTCCGCATCTCCGCGGACGCGGCGAGGATCTTCTCGCCCGTCGAGAGGTACTCCGGCTGGGCGGGGTCGCCCTTCGCCACCCACTCGTCCAGGCGGGCCCGCCTGATGTAGTGGGCCATGTTCCGCGCCGCGCGGTAGCCGGGGAATACATCCACCCCGATCGCCTGGTCGGCGGCGAAATCGAAGGACGCGGTGGACTTGAGCACCGTGTCCACCGGCAGGGTCGTGGCCTCGCGCACGACATCCACTTCCTTCTCATAGAAGCTGAAGAAGCCGAGCAGCCACTTGAATCGCGCCGCCGGGTCCCTCTTCACCTCGGGAGGCACGCACGCGGGGCGCAACTGGGGGATGATCGTCTCCGCCTCGAGCGTGGGGTCGGACCGCGAGATGCCCTCCAGGCGCCCCAGCATGACGACGTCGTACCGCTTGAGCACCGCGTCCTGGCGCGTGGTGATGAGGGCCAGGATCGGCGGCTTCAACCTCGCGTGGTATCCCGCAAAGGATTTGTCCACCGCCTGAAGTTCCTTGTAGGCCTCCTCGAACTTCTCCAGGTCGCACAAGCCGTTGATCTTGGCCCTCACGTCGAGGATCTCCTGGGGCGGCGTGTTCAGGTTGCGATCCTCGATGTCCTTCTTCGCCTTTTCGATGGCCGCCTCGACCACCGCCTCCGTGGGCTTGGCCTCGGGGTGCGTGCTCCTCTTGAGGTAGGCCAGCGAATTCTCCAGCCGGTCCAGGCGGATGTCCAGCGAGGCCTCCCCCTGCGCCTGGCCGAGTCGCGCGCGCCCCAGCAGGAAGTTGGGATAATAGGCGTGGCGGTAGCGGCCCTCGTCGTCGCGGTAGCGCATCGCGGGCGATTCCTGCCGCTGGAACTTCACCGCCGCCTCGAGCGCCTGGACCGCCTCGTCGAACTTCTTCTCCTCGAGGAGCTTCACGCCCTTGACGTACGAGGCCCCGGCCTCCGCGTCGTTGGCCAGCGCGAAGACAAGACCGATCAACACTCCCACAATGCGTCCCTCCCGCGTCAGAATTCGATCAGAAGTCCGAGGCTGCCGAGCATGATCTCGTCCCCGGCCTGCCCGAAGATGAGCTCGCCGTTCAGCGTGACCGTCAGCCCCTTGCCCAGCGTGATGCCGGTGCTCAGCCCGGCATTGGTCGCGAAGCCGTCCAGCAGCCCGGTGATCCCCCCGTAGGAGCCGTACTGGCCCCCGGCCTGGAAGATCATGTAGAGCGACGAGCTCCGCAGGAACGTGAAGTCCAGACCGCCCGAGATGAAGAAACCCGTCCCCGTGGGCGACTCCGGCTCGGGGGTGAGGTCCCGGGTCATGCCGGGCACGAAGGTCAATTGACTGAACGCCCCGAACCACTCGCGCTCGGGGTTGGAGCCCGGGGAGAGGAACGGCATCGGAGCCCTGAACTGCAGGGCGACCATCGGGCTCGGGTCGATGTGATAGTCCTCGGAGAACATCGCGATCCCGATCCGCGGCTGCATCTCCAGCCAGGAGAGGTCGACGAACCCCCCCTCCTTGGGGTCTTCCAGCTTCATCAGCGCCTGGGGCGTCTCCTGGATGACGATCGGCTCCTGGGGCGGCGCCGGCTTGACGGGCTCGGGGAGCACGGGCTCCGCGGGCTTGGCCACCTCGGCGGGCTTGGCCGGGTCCGCGGGCAGCGTCGGCTTGGGCGCCACCGGGTCCGCCACGACCGGCTTCGGGGGCTCGGGCGTCCCAGGGACCGGCTTGGGAGGCTCGACCCCCACGGGCTTGGGCGTGAACGGCGGCGGCTCGATCAGCACGGGCTTCGGGGGCACCGTGACCGGCTTGGGCGTCACGGGTGTCGGCGGCGGGGGAGTGAGCCGGACCACGGCCCCGGCGCCCGGGGCGGGGGGCCTCTGCGCCCAGTCTGTACCGAAATCCACGAGCGCGAGCGTGCGCTCCATCCCCTCCTGCTTCACGATGCCCAGCGGCACCTCGGCGGAGGTCCACGTCTTCATCGGCAGGGACAGGCCGCCCTTCCTTTCCTCCGACTCCACCACCAGGCAGTCGAAGGTCCGGCCCTTCACGGCGACCTGGTGCGCCCACAGCTTCTTCGGCAGCAGCGTCAACGTGGGGGATTCGAAGCGGATCACCGCGCCGGCGTGCAGGCCCTCGGTGAGCACCCACTTCTTCGCGCCGTCCCCCGCGTCCTGGATCTCGCAGGGGTACGAGACCCCGTCGAACGTCAGCGTCTCCTGCCCGAAGGCCCGCAGGGCCCCGAGCTCGATGCGGTCGGCCTTCACCGGGTCGGACTTGGCCCCTCGGTGCGACTGGCTCTCCAGGACGAGGTGGCGCGCGGATTTCTCCTTGAGCCCCGTGTCCAGGGTGGTCTCCTCCTCGGTCACCGAGGTGTAACGGAACCATGCGCCGGGCTCCTGGCGCTCCCACAGGTTTGAGAGCTTGGACGCCGCGACGGGCTGGACGGGCCTGGCCGGTTCCGGGACGACGGGCTTCGGGGGAGCCACGGGCTTGGGCGGTTCCGGCGTCACGGGCCTGGGCGCCACCGGGGGCGTCACGCGGACCACCGCCGCCTCGCCCGGCGCGTTCCTCTGGGTCCAATCGGCCCCGAAGTCCACAAGGGCCGTCGTCTTCTCGATGCTCTCCTGCTTCACGAACCCGCCCGGCACGGCGGACGAGTACCAGGTCTTCACGGGCTGGGGGAAGTCGCCCGTCCGGTCCTCCGCCTCGATGACCAGGCAGTCGAAAGTCCGGCCCTTCACCGCCACCTGGTGCTCCCAGGCTTTCCTCGGGGTGATCGCCGCCTTGGCGGTCTCGACCTTCAGGATCGCGCCCGCGTGCCGGCCTTCCTTGAGCACCCACTTCTTCGAGCCGTCGCCCGCATCCTGGATCTCGCAGGCGTAGGCGGTCCCGTCCAGCGAGATCGTCTCCTTGCCGTAAACCTTCACCGGCTCGAGGGTCACGCGCTGGGCCTTCACCGGGCGGGTCTTCCCGTCGCGCCACTCCTGGCTCTCCAGGATGAGGAATCCGTCGCCCTTCTCCTTCAGCCCCGTGTCGGCGAACGTCGTCTCGTCGGCCACGATCTCGTACCGATACCAGGTCCCCTTCTCGTGGCGTTCCCACGGGTTCGTCACCGCGACCTGGCCCACGGGCTGAAGAGGCCTGGGCGGCTCGGGCTGGACGGGGACGGGCTTGGGCGCGACCACGGGTTTCGGGGCGATGGGAGGAGGGGGAGGCGCCACGGGAGTCGGCGGCTGGACCGCGGCCCCCGCGCCGGGGAAGGGGGGGCGCTTTGACCACTCCGTCCCGAAATCCACGAGCGCCAGCGTGCGGTCTATGCTCTCCGACTTGAGGACGCCGGAGGGCAGCGCCGTGGAATACCAGGTCTTGACGGGCGTGACGGCCGCGCCGGTTTTCCGGTTGCCCTCGACCACGAGGCAGTCGAAGCCCTTGCCCTTGACGCTGACCCGGTGCTCCCACACCCGCGTGGGCTCGAAAGAGCTCTTCGCGCCGGCCGTCCTCAGCACGGCCCCGATGAACGGGCCCGCCTTGACCGACCAGGACTTCTCGCCGCCAGGCGCGTCCTTCACCTGAAGGATCTCGCAGGGCCAGGCGCGCCCTTCGACCGTGATGATCTCCTGGCCCGTGATCCTCACCGTCTGATGGGCCATGCGCATCTCGGTCGCGGCCTTGGACGCGCCGGACTTCTGCTCCTGCGAGAAGACGACCGCGAAGCCGTCCCCCTTCTCCTTGAGCCCCGTGTCCACCAGGCTCTCGTCCTCGGCCACGATCTCGTAGCGGAACCACGCGCCGGGCTTGTGCAGCTCCCAGGGGCCGAGGGTGCGCTCGGGGCCGCCGTCCTGCGGACGGGCGGCCAGGAGGGCGGCGAGGGCGAGCCCCGCGACGGCCCACACCCGGACGTTCATGGAGTTCATGTCGGTCCTCACTTGCCCACCTCGACGTCCGCCTTGGTGATGTCGCCGCTGACG
>JAHFOZ010000576.1 GCA_023261405.1 Planctomycetota bacterium | reverse complement strand
CCAGAGGCCCACGAGAAACAGGAGTTCATCGAGGAAGAGCCCCGCGTGGAACAGGGGGACGAAGTTCATCCCCCGGAAGGCCGGGGCCAGGTGCAGAAGCACGTTCTGGAAGAAGCCCCCTTGCCAGGCCAAGTGCCAGTTGTTCGCGGTCCCCTGGGTCATGTAGGGCATCCAGTACGCCGGCCCCCCGCCCTGGGCGGCGTCCGCCATGAACCAGTACTGGGTCGAATAGTACTGCCACGTGTCGTGTCCGCGCGGGATGCGGCGGTCGGTGATCAGGAACGCGTACACCAGGACATTCAGCGCGACCAGGAGCAGGAAAAGGCGGCGCCGGAGCCTCGGATCGGGGCTGGTCATGCCCTCACCCTGACGCCAGGCCGCCGCCTCGCCTCGCGAGCGCAGGCCCAGGCCAGGGCGCCGAGCCAGGCCGCCGAACTCAGCGCGACCACGATCGAGGCCGCCCGCTGGAGCGGTCCGGGGGACGGACGCTCCCCCGCCGGGGCCTGGAGCTTCTGGCTCTCGTATTGAGCCGGAGTCAGGGGGGCCGACCGGAGCCAGGTCATGCGGGATTTCCAGCCGAACACATCCGTCGGATGAAGCATGAGGATCAGGGCGACGGCCAGGGGCGCGGCGCGGCGGCGCGCGGCCTGAAGCCAGAGCACGATCCCGGCGACGCCCGCCGATGCGGCGGCCATGCCCAGGAGTTCCGAGAGGAGGCGGAGCTGCTGCAGATCGGTGATCCCGAGATCGTCCGGGGCGGGGCCCAGGAACCCTCGCACGGCGGCCGCCTGCGGCAGCAGGTATTCGACCATCCCCAGGGCCACGAGCATGAGAGCCGTGCCCAGGAACAGCATCCCCTCCGCGATCCTCCGGCCTCCCTGCGGATCGTGGACCGCCCTCTCGAACCCCAGGCCCGACAGGAAGACCAGGACCAGACGCACCCAGGGTGCGGCAGGCCCGACCAGGCTCAGGATCCCGAAGGCGGCCAGGGCCATCCCGAGGAGAAGGAAGGCGCGCCTTCTCCCGCATCCCTGGAACGCGCGCAGGGCCAGGGCGAGGGTGAAGAACCCGCAGAAGACGGTGGTGTGCGTCGAGGGAGCGACGCCCATCAGGAGATCGAGGTACTCCGCCGACGGACGGTGGCTTCCGGCGGGGATCCCGCCGGCGCGGCAGAGGAGCGGAGCCAGCGAGGCGACGAGCGCCAGTCCCCAGATCCCGTCCACGGCCCGGACGCGGAGGGCCGCCAGACGGGCCGCAGCGTCACCCGGGCGGAGCGCGGCGTGGCATGCGAGGTAGAGGACCGTCGCCACGGCTGAAGACGCCGTGCCCTGGAGCGCCAGCAAGTTGGCGGCGAAGAGCAGGTTCCTCCGGGCGCCGGATTCCAGGAAGCCGTGGATCAGGTGGAGCGCGAGCGGGACCCCCTGGATGGAGTGGAAGTTTGCCCCGGCATGGTCCATCCACAGGGAGGACCCTGCGGCTCCCGCCAGGACGACGAACACGGTGCGCCGAGACGCGAAGTACCTCCCCGCGAGCAGGCCGACGCCGAGGATGAAGAGCGCTTCGTCGAGGAACATCCCGGCATGGAACAGGGGCAGGGCATTGAGCGGTCCCGTCCAGGGGCTCAGGGGACGGAGGGCCTTCGCCAGAAGGCCGGGTGGGGCCACGAGGTCGCCGGCGCCGGAAAGGGTGGCGCGCTGTGTTTCGTAAAGGGTCCGCGTGCCCGTCGCACGAGGGAAGCGGTGATCGGCGACGAGGAAGAGGTAGATCAGGGCGTTGAGGGCAAGCACGATGAGGAGCGCCGCGGGCCCGATCCTCCGGGGGTGCACGGTGGTCAAGCCGCCTCATGGTGCCGGCACCCCCCGCTGCTGTCAACATCGGACCGACGGCCTCAGGGGGACCCCGGGCCATCCCGGGGTCCCCTGGCCCGCGCGGGCTTGGGGTGAGCCCAGCCGTTCTGGGGAGTGATGCTCTCCCGGGCTTGTGGGGACTTCAACCCGGAGTATCCTTCCCGTCGAACCCCTACTCCGCCTTCCGGGCCCGAGCCGACTCGATCAGGTTCATCAGGCCGCCCACGAGCGCCATCAGGGAGTCCCCGCCGCCGATCGAGAAGCTCTTGAGCTCCTTCGGGTGCGGCATCTTCTGGGCGATCTCCGGAAGCGCCTCGATCAGGGCCTTCTGGAGCGCCGTCGCGGAGAGGTCGTTGTCGATCCGCCGGCGCGAGGCCTCGAACTCGATCTCCAGGCGCGTCTGGCGGTTCTGCGCCTCCTGGCGCATCCCCTGCTCGACCAGCTCCTGCTCGGTGCGCAGGCGCCGGAGCTCCGCCTCCCGCTCCAGCTTCTCCTTCTCGTGCGCGACGGTCTGCGCGAGCGTCTCGGCTTCCGCGCGGGCACGCCGGGCGCGCTCGGCCTGGTCGCGGTCGAAGGCCTCGGCTTCCGCATGCGCCTGGTGCCGGGCCGCCTCGGACCCGGTCTCGATCCGCCGGGCGTTGGCCTCCTTCTCGGCCTCCGCCTCGCGCGTGCGCACCACCGACTCGTTGGCCAGCTCGGCGATGCGCGCCTCACGGCCGCGCTCGGCCCGGAAGGGCCGCTGCAGCATCTCCCACACGCGCGGCGAGCTCACCACCGCCTCCTTGATCTGGACCGTGACGATCCGGAGCCCGAGGCCCTTGTCCTCGCCCTCCCCCTCCGCCACGTGGCGGAGCCGCGCGACGAGCTCCTTGATGATGGGCTGCTTGTCGGCGAGCACCTCGTCGATCGACATCGTGGCGACCACGTCCTTGATCGCCGCCTCCGCCTGCTCGCGGAGCTGGATGTTCACCACCCGCATCGGATCGACGGCGTCGGAGAAGTCGAGCTTCCGGTAGGCGGTCTTGAAGTCGTCGATGATCCACTGCACGTAGCCCTGGACCAGGATCCCCTGGCGCTCGCGGCAGATGCAGTTGGCGTTGATGA
>JAHFOZ010000148.1 GCA_023261405.1 Planctomycetota bacterium | reverse complement strand
CCTCGCTCGACTTCAGGGCCCTACGGGACGGCCCCGCGGCCATCGCAAGCCGCCCCGCGAAACTGCCACTCGCGAAAACCCTTGGGGGCCGGGACCTTCACCCGGGTTTGCGGAACTGCTGCGTCGGCCCGATCTGGCTTGACTCGCCCGGAGGGCGTCCCTAGAATGTCCCGCGACGTCCCGGCCTGATGGGGCAGTAGCTCAGCTGGGAGAGCGCCTGAATGGCATTCAGGAGGTCGAGGGTTCGATTCCCTTCTGCTCCACCAGGCCTGGACGGAGTTGGCACGCCTAATTTCCAGCCCTCCGCAAACCCTCCGGCTTGATCGTCCGTCCAATGAGGTATTAGAATCGGAGCCTTGCGGAGGTTGCACCATGCTTGCGGCGGCGCTCGCGGTACTGACCTGCCTGTCGATCCAGGAGGAGCAACTCGACGAGGCCAGGATCCGCCGCCTCATCGAACAGCTCGGGGCCGACTTCCTGGAGGAGCGGGACTCCGCCCGCAAGGCCCTTGAGAAGGCGGGGGCGCAGGCGGAGGGGCTGCTGATCGGGGCGCTCTCGAGTGGGGACCACCGCGTGCGCCGGGCGGCCCTCGACCTTCTGGGCGCATTCAAATCGGTCAAGGCGCTCCCGAAGGCGGCGGCCATGCTGAAGCTTGATGAGGACCCCTCCGTCCAGGAGGGGGCCTTCAGGCTGATCCGGTTGCTTGGCAGGGATGCCGAGAGCCATCTGATTACGGCGCTGGAGAGCCCGAACCCTCAATACCGGATGGAGGCGGTGCAGGCGCTTGCCGAATTCAAGAGCGAGAGATGCGCGGTCCCCATGGCCGAGCTTCACGACCGGGAGCAGGACAAGGCGATCAAAGAGGCGGCTTTCAAGTGTCTCCAATCCCTGGGCAAGCCGGCGGAAAAATTCCTCCTCAGGCACCTCGCATCGACGGATCCCGCCCTGCGGGGGGCTTCGCTCGAGGGGCTCCGCAAAGTTCAGACCGCCGAGGTCCTGGCCGCGGTGGGGCGCCTGTTCGCGGCGGAAAACGAGGAGAAGGTCATCCTGGATGCCGCGCAGTACCTGAAAGAGGCGGGGGCCGGGGCCGAGCCGCACTTCCTGGCCGGGCTCAGGAGCCTCCAGGCCCCCGTGCGCGTGAAGTCGATCGAGGGGCTGGCCGTCCTCAAGAGCGAGAACGGGCTCGATCCGGTGGCCGCCGCGTTCCGGCTGGACGAGTCGGAAGAGGTCCGGGAGGAGGCTGCCAAGTACCTGGCAGGCCTGGGCTCGAAAGCGGAGGGGGCGCTCGTGGAGGCGCTGGACAGCCCGAACGCGAAGGTGAGGCTCAAGTCCATCGAGCGCCTGGGGGAGATCCAGAGCGAGAAGCCGCTGGATCGGATCGCCAAGCTCTTCCACGAGGACAAGGACAAGGACGTTCACAAGAAGACCTTCGAATACCTTAAGCGGCTGGGGCTCAAAGCGGAGAAGCACCTCGTGTCCGCCCTGAACGATGAGGACCGTGGTCTCCGTCGGGAGGCCATCGTTGTGCTGGGCCAGGCCCGCTCGGAGGCCGCGATCCTGAAGCTGATCGACATCATGGCGGAACTGGACCCGGACCTGCGGAAGGCGGCGGAGGATGCCCTGGTGCGGATCGGCGCGCGGGCGGTGGAGGCGGTGGACCGCGCGGTGGCGGATGGGCGGGTGAAGAAGAAGACGGCGGAACTGATCCTGGGCCTCTACCACCAGGAGGAGGTGGAGCGCCACCTGGACCGCCTGGTGACCGACCGCGAGGGCCGCGGCCATTTCCCCGGCATGTTCGCGGAGCTCCAGAAATTCGGGAAGGAGCGGGCGGTGCCGGCACTGGCACGGATCGTCTCGGAGCCCTCCTATATGCCGAGGCTGACCGAACGGATCAGCAAGGTTCAGGACTACCCCGTGCTTCTCCGGGACCTGGCGATCATGGCGTTGGGAGAGATGGGGGATGCTGCGTCGGTGGGAACGCTGCGGACGGCCCTGGCCGGGGTCCGCAAGGACTTCCCCAGCGATCGATCCGACGATACCTACACCGAGCTGGTGCTGGCGTTGAACCGCCTGGGCGACGCGGCACCCCTCGAGCAGATGATCGTGAACTCACGAGAGGGTGCGCGCAAGTCTCTCGAGGGGAATGCGAAGGAGGACGGCCTCCGCGCGCTCCTCTCGCTGGGTCGCGCCTTCAGTCGAGTGGGGCGCCTTAAGGAGTCGGCGGAGGCCTACGAGCAGATCCTGAAGGCCGTGGAGGAATACAAGATCAAGGGGGCGCTGGGGGGGGACGTGGTCCCCTCGACTTACTACAACCTGGCCTGCCTTTCCGCCCGGGGCGGGGAGAAGGAGAAGGGCGTGGAGTGGCTCGAGAAGGCGGTCCGGAGCGGGCTTCGGGACCGGCAGTGGATCGAGAAGGACAAGGACCTCGACCCCCTGCGCGGCGAGGAGCGCTACCGGGCGCTCCTGGCGAACGCGAAGTTGTTCGAGGACCCCAAGTGATCCCACCGCGCCCCGGGCGCGGATAGGAAACCATCCTTCATTCGTTCACTCGCCGGAGGGCGGCATGGGTCTCGCGCGCGGCGAATTCGAGTCGCTGCTGAGGCAGCACTTCGATGCATTTTACTACGCCGCGCTGGATATGAGCGGGAATCCCGCCGACGCAGATGACCTGGTGCAGGAAACGGCGATGAAGGGGCTCCGGCGCTTCGACACCTTCAAGGCCGGGACCGATTTCAAGGCGTGGATGATGACGATCCTGGCGAACACGTACATAGACCTCTACCGGCGGCGGCGGCGGGAAAAGCCGGCGGCGGACGAGGATGCCGTGGAATCACTCAAGGAGGCGGAGGCGGCGCTCCGCCCTGCAGATCTGGAGTTCCTTCTGCCGGAAGACGTGGTGCGGGCGCTGGGGCGGATCTCGGAGGAGCAGCGCGCTGCGATCGTGCTGGTGGACGTGAACGGGCTGACGAACGAGGAGGCCGCCCACGCGTTGGGGTGGCCCCTGGGCACGGTGAACTCGCGGGTCTACCGCGGGCGCCAGCAACTCAAGGGGGTGCTCCGCCGTCTGGCGGACGAGCACCGGACGCTCGGAAAGGAATCGCGATGAACGACGACGACCTGAAGAGGTTCCTGCGAAACAGCCTGCTCGGGCGGCAGGCGCCCCCCGAGGCACGGGAGCGCGTATTGGCATGGCTCCACCGCCGCCCGGCCCTGCGGATCGCCTTTGCGGCGGCGGCGGCCGTGGCGGTGTGCGCGGGGTTCGGCTGGATGTCGACCCGCGAGTCGTTGCCCCCCGCCATCGTCTCGGCCCTCAACCAGCACCAGAACTGCTCGGCGGCGATCTTCGGCGCGTCGACCTCGGAGCCTCCCCGGCGGGAGCTTTCCGAGGTGATCCACGACGCGATCGGCCGGAAGGTGGATATGCCCATGCTCAGGGACGCCGGGTTTTCCGCGCTGGAGGCGCACCGCGGCGAGACGGGGAGTGCCCACGTCGTATATGCGAACCACTGGCTGAAGCTCTCATGCTTTGTCTTCGAGGCGGACAAGGCGGACCTCTACGGGGGGGCGCGCTTCGTGCAGAACGGCGTGGACGGGGAAGTGTTCACGCGCGGCGTCGTCACGGCCGTGGCCATCCGGGAGGGTGGAGTCCTCAAGGTGTGGGTGGCCGATCTGAGGCCCGCGCAAATCACCGCGATCGCGGTGGACGCGGAGGACAAGAGGCGGCGGCTCGAGCCCATGATGCTGGCGATGCCGCACTCCTGCGTGGCCCGCGCGATGGAAGGGATGCTCCAGCGGATCCCCGGGGTGGAGGACGTCGAGGTGATGGCGGCCCAGGAGAAGGCGCAGATGCAGATCGATCCCCGGCGGGTGTCGCCCGACGAGATCGTCGCGGTGCTGAGGCTCAACGGCTTCGAAGCCAGTCTGCGCGGGGGCGAGGAGGGGAGATAGATGGCCGGTGCGATGATTCTGGCGGCCCTGCTGGCGGGGGTCGATCCCCAGGAGGAACTCAAGTGGCTCCGTCTCGACGTGGCCCGGACGATGGCCCTGCAGGACGGTAAGCTGGTTCTTGTTTACGTGGCGTGCGACCCCGGCAGCGGGAAGATGGGCTGAACCATCAGCAAGGCCGACCGTGCGTTCGGCGAGGGCTGGGTGCTGAAGCGAAGCGGGGAGTTCCACTTCGTGCGGGTGACGGACAGGAAGACCGCTGCGACGATCAAGGCGGGGACCTCGCCGGAGGCGATCTTCCTGGACGGGGAGGGGGACGAGATCCATCGCGCCTCCTTCACGGATGGCCCCTCGCTGGAACAGGCCATGACGGGGGCGGCGAAGAGGGCCTCGCCGCGTGCGCCCGCCTGGGCGACGGTGGACGCCGGGAAGGCCGCCCTGGCCGTCGAGGAGGCTCGCCGGCCGCTGGTCCTCGTGTTCGTCGACGAGAAGAAGGACTCCGAGGACACGCTCAAGGCGCTGGAGGACCGCTCGGTCGTGAAGTATCACGAACGGTTCACGTTCGTACGGGTGTCTTATCGCAAGGATTCGGATGAAGCCAAGAAGTGGGGGGTTCCCCAGGCTCCGACGATCCTGGTGGTGGAGTCCTCGAAGAAGGAGGTCCTGGAGAAGGCCACCGGCAAAAAGGGTGCCCGGGACCTCAAGGCCATGTTCGCCCGGGTGGCGGCTCGGCAGGAGAAAAAGTGAACTTTTCGTCCCCTGCGGGGGGCGGGATGTGTATAATCCATGTCAACGGTACGGGTGGATCGAACGAAAGGGTGAGCTTATGGCAGCGAGGGGTGTCGCGATCGCCGCGGTCCTGTCGATGGCGTTCCTGGCGCATGCCGGGGGCGGCACGGTGGCCTGGGAACGGCCCGATGTTGCGGGAGCCAAGTCCGCGTCCACAGGGAAGCCCGTGTGCTACTACTTCGTGAACGACGCGGTCGTGTTGAACGGCAGCACCTGATCCACGTCCTCCTGAGCGAAGACTCAGGCGGCGGCGAGCGGTGCGTTCGCCTCGGACAGCGTGCTCAAGAAGTCGGACGAATTCGTCTTTGTGAAGGCCAATCAGAAGCTGGCCAACCAATTCAACGTCAAAGGCTCGCCCGCCGTGGTCATCGTGGACCCGGACGGCCAGGAGCTGGCGCGGGGCCCCATCGGAGGGGGCGAGCCCGCCCTCCTCAAGCTGTGGGAAGCAGCCGCCGCCAAATACGCGGACAAGCCGATCTCCTGGGGGAGCGACGTGGCCGTGGACTCCTCCTCCAAGAAGCTGCTCATCGTGGGCTTCGAGGACGAGGGCGGCGAGGGGCTCAAGAGCCTCGAGGACCGCATGGTGGCCAAGTACCACGAGAAGTGCGTCTTCGTGAAACTTCCGTACGAGAAGAACGGCGAGGTCGCGAAGAAGTGGGGCATCTTCCAGGTCCCGGCGGTCGTGCTGTGCGACGCCTCGAAGGAGAGCCCCGAGAAGAGCGCGATCGAGAAGATCTTCGGCAAGAAGACCCCGGCCACGTACAAGACGGCGATCGTCAAGGCGCTGGCCAAGATGGAGGTCAAGAAGTAGCCTCGAGACGACCCATCCAGAACCCTCGGCGACCTTCGCCGGGGGTTTTTTCTTGGGCGCGCTCAGGCGCAGGCGCGCTCGTGGGCGACCACGGCGTCAACGATCTGCTCGATGCCGAGGGTGGGGCGGTAACCGATGAGCGCACGGATCCGGGAGAGGTCGGGGACGCGGCGTCGCATATCCTCGAACCCGGCTTCGTAGGCCCGGTCGTAGGGGACAAACTCGATTCGTGCCGTGGGGTTGGCGCGGTCGCGCACGAGCTTCGCGAGGTCCTCGATGGTGATCTCCCGGTCGTTCCCCACGTTGAAGACCTGCCCGTAGGCCCGGGGTTCACGGGTGAGGGCGGCGAGGGCGCGGACCACGTCGCCCACGAAGCCGAAGCAGCGGGACTGCTTCCCGTCGCCGAAGACGGTGATGGGCCCCCCGTCCAGCGCCTGCCGGACGAAGCGGGGAAGGACCATCCCGTAGCGCCCCGTCTGCCGCGGCCCCACCGTGTTGAAGAGGCGCACGACGATGGTGGGCAGCTTCTTCTCCTTGAAGTAGGAGAGGGCCAGGAATTCGTCCACGAGCTTCGAGGCGGCGTAGGCCCAGCGGCCCTTGGAACTCGGGCCCAGGACGCAGTCGTCCTCCTCGGAGAAAGGGACCTTCGAGGCCTTACCGTACACCTCGCTCGTTGAGGTGACGAGGACGGGCTTGCCCTTCTTGGCGGCGTTGTTGAGGACGATCTCGGTTCCGCGGATGTTGGTCTCGATCGTCCGTACGGGGCTCTCCACGATCTGGAAGACGCCCACGGAAGCCGCGAGGTGGAAGACCACGTCCGCCTGGTCGATGAGTTCGGCGGCGAGGGGGGCGTTGAAGATCGTGTCGACCGTGAGGCGGTACCTGGGGTTCTCCCGGAGATGCCGGATGTTCTCGATCGCCCCGGTGGAAAGGTCATCCAGGACGAGGACCTCATGCCCTTCGTCCAGCAGCAGCTCCGAGAGGTGGGAGCCCACGAATCCCGCGCCTCCCGTCAGGAGGTACTTCATGCGGGTCCGGTCGCCACCCTCTTGGTCATCGCGCCGGGGTAGTTGGGGTGGTAGTCCTGGAGGGCCCTGACCTCGAGCTTCTTCTTCTGGAGGGCCTCGATGCCCTGAACGGCGGCCTGGGCCCCCGCGATCGAGGTCACGACGTGGATTCCATGGGAGACGGCGAAGGCGCGGATGCGGCCCTCGTCCGTCTTGGCCCCCTTGCCGGAGGGGGTGTTGATGATGAGGTCGATCTCCTTGTTGATGATGAGATCGATGGCATTGGGGCGACCCTCGGCGATCTTGTGGATGGCCCGGACCTTGAGGCCGCTGCGCTCGAGGACCTTGGCCGTGCCGCCGGTGGAGATGAGGTTGAATCCCAGGTCCTCCAGCCGCTTGGCGATGTAGACGATGTCGCGCTTGTCCGAGTCCTTGACGCTCACGAAGATGTTTCCCCGGAGGGGGAGGTGGTGGCCGGCCGCCAGCTCGGCCTTGGCGTAGGCGCGGCCGAAATCCACATCGATGCCCATGACCTCGCCGGTGGACTTCATCTCCGGCCCCAGAATGATGTCCACGCCCTGGAATTTCTTGAAGGGGAACACGGACTCCTTGACGGAGAAATGCTTGGGCTCGATCTCCTTCTTCAGGCCGAAGTCCCGCAGCTTGCGGCCCACCATGAGCTGGGCGGCGATCTTGGCGAGGGGGACGCCGATGGCCTTGGAGACGAAGGGGATGGTGCGCGAGGCCCGGGGATTCACCTCAAGGATGTAGACCGTGGGGCCCTTGACGGCATACTGGACGTTCATAAGACCGCAGACGCCGAGCTCGCGGGCGAGGGCCACGGTATTCCGGCGGATGGTGTCGAGCTGCGAGTCGGAGAGCGAGAAGGAGGGGATGGACATGGCGCTGTCGCCGGAATGGACGCCCGCCATCTCGATGTGCTCCATGATCCCGCCGATGAAGACGTCCTCGCCGTCCGACACGGCATCCACGTCCACCTCGATGGCGTCCTCGATGAACTTGTCCACGAGCACGGGGTGATCGGGGTTGACGTCGGTGGCCTCCTCGATGAAGTGCTCGAGCATCTCCTCGTCGTAGCAGATGGACATGGCGCGGCCGCCCAGGACGTAGGAGGGGCGCACGAGCACCGGGTATCCGAGGCCCACGGCGATCTTCTTGGCCTCCTCGAAGGTGAAGGCGGTGCCCGAGGGCGGCTGGACGAGCTTGAGCTTGTCCACGACCTCGGAGAACTTCTTCCGGTCCTCGGCGCGGTCGATGGACTCCATGGAGGTGCCCAGGATCTTCACGCCGGCCTGCACGAGCGGCCGCGCGAGGTTGAGGGGGGTCTGCCCGCCCAGCTGGACGATGACGCCCTCGGGCTTCATGATTTCCCAGATGTTGAGGACATCCTCCTCGGTGAGGGGCTCGAAGAAGAGCTGGTCGCTGGTCTCATAGTCGGTGGAGACGGTCTCCGGATTCGAGTTCACCATGATGACCTCGTACCCGAGGTCCTTGAGGGCGAACGAGGCGTGGACGCAGCAGTAGTCGAACTCGATGCCCTGGCCGATGCGGTTGGGGCCGCCCCCGAGGATCATGACCTTCTTCTTCGGCGATGGGCGATGCTCGCTCTCCTGCTCGTACGTCGAATAGTAATAGGGAGTCTGGGCTTCGAACTCCGCCGCACAGGTGTCGACCAGCTTGTAGGCCGGCACGAGTCCCTGCTTCAGGCGGCGACCGCGGATGTCCTGGGGCGTCGTCTGGAGCATGCGGCCGAGCTGGCGGTCGGAGAATCCCAGTCGCTTGGCCTGCCGGAGATTGGCGGGGGAAGGGTCTTTGATGAATTCGTCCTCGAACTCCACGATCTCCCGGATCTGGTGGAGGAACCAGGGGTCGATCTTCGAAAGGTTGCAGACTTCCTCGACGCCCATGCCGCCCTTGAGGGCCTGGCGAACGGCGTAGATGCGTTCGGTGTTGGGGACGATGAGCCTCTCCCGGATCTGCTCCGGGGAGAGGGGCTTGTCCTTGCGGTCCCATCCAAGGCCGAAGCGGTCCTGCTCCAGGGAGCGGATCGACTTCTGGAGGGCCTCCTTGAAGGTCCGCCCGATGGACATGGTCTCGCCCACGGACTTCATCTGGATGCCGAGCGTGGCGTTGGCCTCGGGGAATTTCTCGAAGGCCCAGCGCGGCGTCTTGACCACGACGTAGTCGATCGTGGGCTCGAAGCAGGCGGGGGTCTTCTTCGTGATGTCGTTGGGGATCTCGTCGAGGGTGTAGCCGACGGCCAGCTTGGCGGCGATCTTGGCGATGGCGAACCCGGTGGCCTTCGAGGCGAGGGCGGAGCTCCGGGAGACGCGGGGGTTCATCTCGATGACGGTCATGCGGCCGGTCTTCGGGTCCACGGCGTACTGGATGTTCGAGCCGCCGCACTCGATGCCGATCTCGCGCATGATGGCGATGGAGGCGTCGCGCATGACCTGGTACTCGCGGTCGGTGAGCGTCTGGGCGGGCGCGACGGTGATGGAGTCGCCCGTGTGGATGCCCATGGGGTCGAAGTTCTCGATGGAGCAGACGATGACGCAGTTGTCCTTCCGGTCCCGCATCACCTCCAGCTCGTATTCCTTCCAGCCGTAGACGGACTCCTCCACGAGCACCGTGCCGATCATGGACTGTTCGAGGCCGTACTGGACGATCTTCTCGTACTCCTCGACGTTGTAGGCGATCCCGCCTCCCGTGCCGCCCAGGGTAAAGCTGGGGCGGACCACGAGGGGGAGGCCGATCTCCTGAAGGACCCGGCGCGCGTCCGCCATCGAGCGGACCTGGCCCGAACGGGGGAGGTCGAGCCCGATCTTCTGCATGGCGGCCTTGAAGAGCTCGCGGTCCTCGGCCTTCTTGATGACGTCGGCGTTCGCGCCGATCATCTCCACGCCGTACTTCTTGAGGATTCCCCGGTCCGAAACGGCGACCGCGGTATTGAGGGCGGTCTGGCCTCCGAGGGTGGGGAGGAGGGCATCGGGGCGCTCGCGTTCGATGATCTTCTCGACCATCTCCGGCGTGACGGGCTCGATGTAGGTGCGGTCGGCCATCTCGGGGTCGGTCATGATGGTGGCGGGGTTGGAGTTGACGAGGACGACGGAGTAGCCTTCCTCGCGGAGGGACTTGCACGCCTGGGTGCCCGAGTAATCGAACTCGCACGCCTGCCCGATGATGATGGGGCCGGATCCGATGAGCAGGATCTTCTTAAGGTCGGTGCGTCTGGGCATGGAGTCTCCGCGTCCAGGGCCGATTCAAGGAAACCACCGATTTGAGCGCGTATCCTAGCGGTGCCCCCGGGGGGAGTCAAGAAAGTTTACGGGATCCCGTTTGGGTCCTGAGTCGGGTTGATCCCGGGCGCCGACAAACCGTTGACAGCCCTCGCCCGTGTGGTATTATCAGTCCGTGGGATTTCTAAACATGATTCTGGGAGGGAGCTTTATGAAGAAGCTGGCACTTGTGTCGTTGGCGTTGCTGATCGGCCTGTCGTCCATGGGCTGCTGGGGCCCGCAGATGGTCACCCGCGGCCTGGATGACTGGTTGAACGAAGGGTATTCCAGCTCGCCCTGGCTGTACGGCAACTCTATCTCGGCGGGGATAATCTGGTTCGCCTTCGGGATCACGAGTTGGGTAGACAACATTGTCAACTTCTACTACTTCTGGTTCAAGGATGCGCAGCCATTCGGCGACGGCAACGGCACGACCTTCACGCACAAGGTCGTCACCCCCAAGAAGAAGTAAGCCGGCAGAAAACACGGGAGCCCCCGGGGCCGAGAGGTCCCGGGGGTTTCTTTTTGTCCCGCGCTCACCGCGCGGCGATGATCCAGCGCCAGATCTCGCGGATCCTCGGGCGCTTGCCGTAGAGCAGGACGCCTGCCCGGTAGAGCCGGGCGGAGAGCTTGACCGCGAACCAGGTGCTTCCCGCCAGGAGCAGGATCGCGGCCACGATGTCGAAGAGGGGGGTGCCCCTGGGGTCGATCGTGTATCGGAACATCATCGTCATGGGGGCGGTGAAGGGGATGAACGAGAAGACGCGGGCGAGGACCCCGTGGGGCTCCTCGAGGAGGGCGAGGACCACGAAGATGGGGGAGGTGCCGACGAAGGACCAGAGGGACGCCATCTGCTGGCTCTCGCGGAAGTTGGTCCCCAGGGAGCCGAAGCCCAGCATGAGCGAACCGTA
>JAHFOZ010000147.1 GCA_023261405.1 Planctomycetota bacterium | reverse complement strand
TGGGCAATATATCCATATGTAGATACGTTGTCAATCGCTTTGCGCGACCGGGTCGGTGCCCGAGCCGCCCCAGGGGGAGCAGCGCCAGAGGCGGCCCAGGGCGAGGGCGAGGCCGCCCGCCGTCCCGTGGAGGGCCACGGCGTCGGAGGCGTAGCGGGAGCAGGAAGGCTCGTAGCGGCAGCGGAAGCCAGCGGAGTGGAGGGGCGCGGAGAGGGTCGCGCGGTACCCGTCCAGGGCTGCCAGGCAGAGCCGGGCGGAGGGCTGGCGTCGGGGCGGCTGGAAGGACTCCGCCGCGAGGTAGACCGAGAGCCCGAAGAGCGCGAGCAGGACCGCGCGCCCGATGCGGCGGGGCGGCCGGGGGGTCTCCTGCACGGGGCCCATCCTACGGGGGAGGCGAGGGCGGAGTCAACCGGGCTTCGCGGGCGAACCTCCAGAGGGCGGGCACGAGAAGGGCGTAGCCGGCGTAGAGCACGGCGTTGAGGATGGACCGTTCCAGGACCATGACCGCCGAAAGCCCAGCGGCGCCGAGGGCGGCGAGCGCGGCCATGGGCCAGGCCCAGGGGCGCGACTTCAGGAGCCCGATGCCGGCGACCGCCAGCACGAGCATGTGCGCGGTCATCGCCCAGAGCATCCCCCGCCCGCCCGCGGCCCTCGGCAGGAAGAGCAAAGGGGTGTAGAGCAGGTGTTCCCCGGCGTAGAGCCAACTCACGATGGCGAGGGTCTTCCGCAAAATCGCGCGGTCCCGCTCCTCAGGCACGGCGCACCCGGAGGAGGCAGCCCCCCACGACGACGGCGTACAGGAGGCTGAAGGCCAACGAACCCCACTGCTGTCGGAAGAGGGCGACGACCGCGAAAAGCATCGATAGGGCCGCGAGGCTCATCGTGAGGGGCCAGGCCCAGTCCTTCTGCCGGCGTATCCCCACGTGGCTCGCCAGCAGCGCCGAGGCGTACGAGGCGAGGATGAGCCCATAGACGCCCGGCGTGAGCCAGGTGGCGGTGACCTGCCCGTCCCTCACCTCGGTGGCGAAGAGGGTGGTGTTCAGGAACATGGCCGCGAAGATGAAATAGAGGCTCGCAGCGACGAGGTTGAACCACCCCACCGCGGCGAGTATCCCTTCGCTCGCCCGCCGGCCCAGGTCGGGGCCCCCGTCCGCGTCGTCCACGCCCCAATTATAGGCGCGACCGGGGCCGGGACGACCCGCCTACTCTTCTTCGGCCAGCAGGAACTCGGTCTCGCCCACGCGGACGCGGTCGCCCACCTGGAGCGGCGCGGTCTCCAGGACGCGGACCCCGTTCACGTAGGTTCCGTTGGCGCTCGCCAGGTCCTCGATCGCGAACCCCCCGCTCGCGGCGCGGATCCAGCAGTGGTACCGCGAGACGGCGCGGTCCTCCAGCGACATCTCGTTGTACGGATGGCGTCCCACGCGCAGCGTGTTCCCGAGCTCAATGACCTTCCCCGCCAGGGGACCCGTCTGGAGGCGCAGGATGGGTGTGAAAACCGACGTGGCCATTTCTTCCCCCTCTCTCTGAAAACGGCAACCCGAACTTCATCCTAATTATAACTTATAATTCATAAATGTCAAATAATAATAATCCGCGCGCCGGGGCCGGTCCAGCCCCCCTGGGTGAAATCTGTAACACCGCTTCCGCGGGCAGATATCATGGGAGGCGAGCGGGTGGTGAGCCCGCATGGATCCGCCGGGTTGCCCGGGAGGGGGCAAGCCCGGCGGATCCATGCCGTCGAATCACGAGGACCTGAACATGATGATGGACGAACAATCCCTGATCCAGCAGGTCCAGGAGGGGAACCTC
This sequence comes from Planctomycetota bacterium, assembly GCA_023261405.1. GTDB lineage: Bacteria > Planctomycetota > MHYJ01 > MHYJ01 > JACPRB01 > JACQFK01. The sequence continues at coordinate 8,973 of JAHFOZ010000147.1, read as the reverse complement.
GAGGCGTTCGGGGCCCTCATGGACGTGCACGTGCGGCGGCTGCGCGCGGTGATCGCGCTCAACGCCCCCGCGCCCCACCTGATCGACGAGATCGCCCACGAAACCTACGTCTTCGCCTTCAACCACATCCAGGATTTCAAGCGCGGCACCGCGTTCTTCGCGTGGCTCAAGTCCATCGCGTGGAACCTGCTCCGCGCCGAGGTCCAGCGCTTCAGCCGCGAGCAGGCCAACCAGGTCAAGTACGCCGAGCGCCGCCTCTTCGAGGTCGCCCCCCTCAAGCCCCTCGAAGCCGCCGCCAAGGAGATGGACGGCCTGGAGAAATGCCTCGAGAAGGTCCCCCAGAAACTCAAGCAGCTCATCGAGATGCGCTACCGCCTCTCCTTCTCCACCCAGGAGATCGCCGAGCGGGTGGACCAGAGTTCCGCCTGGGTGCGCACCACGCTCTGCCGCCTCCGCCGCCAGCTCCGCGACTGCGTCCAGGACAAGATCGCTGTGGAGAAGACGTCATGACCGACAAGGAACTCATCGACGCCTTTCTCGCCGGCGAGATCGACGACGCCGGGATGGCTCAGCTCGAGGCCGAGCTCGAGAAGAATCCCGAGCTCCTGCACGAGCTCGCCGAGGAGCGCGGGATGGACCAGGCCCTCCGCGTCCTCATGGGCGACGGGACCGCCGACCAGCAGGTCACCGTCTCCGTCCTCGCCGTGCTGCGCAGCGCGCCCGAGGACCAGTTCAAGACCGACCTCCTCGAGAAGGTGAAGGCCGAGGACCTGAAGAAGAAGAACGAGGAGCAAGCCCTCCGCGTGACCACCGCCGTCCCGCCGCCGCTCCCCGGCGCGGCTGGAAGATCGGCCTCGCGGCGGCCGCGGCGCTCGCGGTCGCGGCCCTGGGGAGCTTCCTTGCGGGAAGGCCCGTGGAATCGCCCGCCGCCACCACCGCCTTCCTCCTCTCGACCACGCCGGGCGCCCAGGTCCACCGCGGCGACCAGGCGCTCCCCGCCGCGCCGTACATGATCCTCCAGGAGGGCGACCGCGTCGCCGGCGGCGAGAACGACCTTGTCCAGATGGGCTTCCCGGCCGACACGAGCCGCCTCACCCTGAAGGGAGAAGGCGAGTTCCGCTTCGTGCGGGCCCGGATCGTCGAGCTCCTCAAGGGCGAGCTCGAAGCGGTCGCGACCGGCGAGATGCTTGCGGTCGCCACGCCCCACTCGGAGCTCCGCGCGGGGAACGCCCACGCCCGCCTCCGGAGCGCTGCGGAGTTCGCCCGGGTCGACGTCCTCCAGGGCTCCGCCGTCCTCGTCCGGAAGAGCGACGGCCGCTCCGTCCGCGTGGAAGCCTCGCAGTATGCCGTGGCAGGGAAGGGCGTGGACCTCGTGGCCCGCGCGATCGACAAGGCCGCCCCCGCGGCCGACGCCCCCGCCGCCGTGGCGCGGCTCCTCCACGTCCAGGGCGACGTCTATCTCTTCACCCAGGCCCCCGCGGACCGCAGCCCGGCCCGCGCCGGGACGGAGCTCCGCAAGGGCCAGGGGATCGTGACCGAGGGCTCGCGCAGCCTCGCGGTGCTGGAGTTCCCCGACCGCACGCGGCTCGAGATCGGGCCCGACGCCGTGGTGCGCCGGCTGGTCTCGGAAGATGGCTCCTCGAAGCTCGTGCGACTCGAGGCCGGCCGCGTCACCGCCGACGTCACCAAGCAGCCCGCCGGACGCCCCATGAAGATCGCCACCGCCCACGCGGAGGCGGCCGTCCTGGGGACGCGCTTCCTCCTTACGAGCGAGAAGGACGCCACGCTCATCCAGGTGGAGGAGGGCGCGGTGCAGTTCACGGCCGTCCAGGACCGGAAGTCCGTCGTGGTCCGCTCCGGCTACCAGGCCACGGCGGCGCCCGGCAGGCCGCTCGAGGAGCCCGCCCTCGTGCCCGGCGGGGTGCGGTATCTCGAGATCGACCTCGAGGCCGGCGAGTCGAAGGGCGACGGCCTCTGGAGGGTGGCGGAGGGCCGCGCCGTCCGGCAGGAAAAGGCTTCGCCCCGTCCGGGCGGGGAGGCCGCGGCGACCCACCTCTATAAAGTGGACCTCAAGGAGGGCGCGCTTCTCGAGGCCATGGTCGAAGTCACCCAAGTCGCGCCCGACACGCTGGGAGGCCGGGAGGGTTGGGGCTTCGGCCTCGCCGCCGCGTTCGACTCCCGGGACGTCATCCTCCGCTCCCAGCAGGGCGCGGGGTCGGGCTCCGTCCTCGAGTTCCAGGACGCCAAGGCCATCCCGTTCGAGCACGGCCAGGAGGGTCGATACCGCCTCAAGCTCCGCATCGAGCGCCGCGGCGACACCGCCGCCCTCCTGGGCAAGATCTGGCAGGGCGAGCGCGAGCCGGACGGCTGGATGATCCAGGACGACATGGAGCTCAAAGGGCCCATGACGCGCGTGGGCTTCCAGTCGGTCCGCTGCGCGTGCGTCTTCTCGTCGTTCCGGGTGAAGATCCTCAACTGATCCATGGGCCGCCCGCCCCCCTTGCCCCTGTCGAGGAGGTTGCCATGCCCGAAGCCCCCAAGGCCCCCGCCCCGGCCACCCGCGTGACGACGGCCGTCCCGGCCGAGGACGCCCAGCGCGCGAAGATGCTCGTCGAGGTCTACCGGAAGATCGCGGGCGAGGTCTCCAAGGTCATCGTGGGCCAGGCGGACGTGATCGAGCAGGTCCTCATCGCCGTGCCCGCGCGCGGCCACTGCCTGCTGGAGGGCGTGCCCGGGCTCGCGAAGACCCTCATGGTCCGCACGCTCTCGCAGGCGATGGCGCTCTCCTTCCGGCGCGTCCAGTTCACGCCGGACCTCATGCCCGCGGACATCACCGGGACGGACATCATCCAGGAGGACCCCGCCACGGGCCGGCGCGAGATGAACTTCCAGAAGGGCCCGATCTTCGCCCAGATGATCCTGGCGGACGAGATCAACCGCACTCCGCCCAAGACCCAGGCCGCGCTGCTCGAGGCCATGCAGGAGCACTCGGTCACCGTGGGCGGGAAGACCTACCGGCTCGAGGAGCCCTTCTTCGTGCTGGCCACCCAGAACCCGATCGAGCAGGAGGGGACCTACCCGCTCCCCGAGGCGCAGAAGGACCGCTTCATGTTCCTCGTCCGCGTGGACTACCCCAAGCGCGACGAGGAGCGCCAGATCGTGGAGCGCACGACCTCCGCCCACGCGGGCACGCTGGCCCCCGTCATCTCGGGCCCCGAGATCATCGCCTGCCAGGAGACCATCCGGAAGGTGCTCGTGCCCGACCACGTGATGGACTTCGTTCTCGACGTGGTCCGCAAGACCCGCCCGAAAGACCCGGGGGCGGCCGCGTTCGTGAAGGAGCTCGTGGAGTGGGGCGCCGGGCCGCGCGCCTGCCAGCAGTGGGTGCTCGGCGGCAAGGTCCGCGCCGTCCTCCATGGCCGCTTCCACGTCACGCTCGACGACTGCATCGCGCTCGCCGGGCCGGTGCTTCGCCACCGCATCGTCCCGACCTTCAATGCCGAGGCCGAGGGCATCAGCGTGGACGAGATCATCAAGAAGATCCTCGACTCGGTCCCGCGCGGGGCCGACAAGAAGATCCTCTAGGGCTCGGGTTAGCGAGAGACCATGGCCCAGCTCGCCGAGTTCCTGACCCCGGGCGACCTGAGGAAGATCACCAGCCTCCAGGTCCTCGCGCGGACCGTGGTCGAGGGGTTCTGCACCGGCCTGCACCGCTCGCCCCACAAGGGCTTCAGCGTCGAGTTCAAGCAGCACCGCCCCTACGTCCACGGCGACGAGATCCGCCGCCTGGACTGGCGGGTCTTCGGGAAGACCGACCGCTTCTACATCCGCGAGTACGAGGAGGAGACCAACCTCCGGGCCACGCTCCTCCTGGACGCCTCCGGCTCCATGGGCTACGGAGGCCCCGACCATTCCAAGCTGCAGTACGCCACGCGCCTGGCCGCCTGCCTCTCGTACCTGATGCTCCAGCAGCAGGACAGCGTGGGGCTCGTGACCTTCGACACGAAAGTCCGGAGCTACATCCCGCCGCGCGCGCAGACCCGCCACCTCCACGCCCTGGTGAACGAGCTCGAGGGCGTCAAGACCGGCGGCGAGACCGAGATCGGCAAGGTCTTCCACGACCTCGTCCCCCGGCTCTACCGCCGCGGGCTCCTCGTGGTCCTCTCCGACTGCTTCGGCGACGTGCAGAACCTCCTCGCGGCCCTCGCCCACCTGCGCCACGCGCGCCACGAGATCGTCATCTTCCAGATCTGGGACCGCGACGAGCTGGACTTCCCCTTCCGCTCCTGGACGCGCTTCGACTGCCTCGAGATGGGCGACAAGCGCCACCTCGTGGACCCGAACCACCTGCGCGAGTCGTACCTGGCCAACCTCGAGATTTTCCGAGCCGACCTCAAGCAGGGCTGCCACCGGAACCGGATCGACCTGGTGCCCATGGTGACCGACCAGCCTTACGCCGAGGCGCTGGCCCACTATCTCACCCTCCGCATGAGGCGTCCGTGACGTTCCTCAACGTCGCGCTCCTGGGGGGCATGGCCGCGGTGGCGATCCCCGTCATCATCCATCTCTTCCACCGCAGCAAGTTCCGCATCGTGCAATGGGGGGCGATGCACCTCCTGGAGTCGGTCCTCCGGAAGAACACGAGGCGCCTCAAGCTGGAGCAGCTCATCCTGCTCCTCGTCCGCTGCTCGATCCCGGTGGCGCTCGCCCTCCTCATGGCGCGCCCCGTGATCACGGGTCTCGAGCCGCTCCTGGGGAGCCGGAAGATGTCCACGATCGTCCTCCTCGACAACAGCTACTCCATGGAGGCGGGCGGCGCGTCCCGCTCGGGCTTCCTCCAGGCCAAGGAGGCCGTGCGCCAGATCCTCGAGAGCCAGGTCCAGGGCTCCGACGTGGCCGTGGTACGCATGGCGGGCGGCGTCTCGGTCCTGCTCGACGAGCCCACCCAGGATCTCGAGCGGCTCAAGGCCGAGGTGGGCCGGACCGGGGCGGGCTTCGGCTCCGCGGCCGTGCCCGATGCGCTCGACCTCGCGCGCGTCCTGCAGGCCAAGCTCCAGAACCCGGACCGCGAGATCGTCGTGCTGAGCGACTTCCAGAAAGTCAGCTGGTCGGAGGCCGAGGAGCCCGCGCGGCAGGCCATGGCCGACCAGCTCCGCCGCGGCCGCATCGAGCCGCGCCTCACCCTCTTCAAGGTGGGGCAGGAGACCACCGACAACGTCTCCGTGGACGCCCCGCTGGACCTCTCGCCCCTCATCCTGGGCGTCGGCCAGCGCGTCCGCGTCCACGCGACCGTCCGCAACCACGGCGACGCGGCCTACCCCAACCTGCGTGTCGTCTTCCGCGTGGACGGCAAGGACCGCTCGGTCACCGAGACCGCGCTCCTCCCGCGCTCCACGAGCCAGGTCCTCTTCACCCACGCCTTCGACACCTCCGGCTCCCATGTGGTGGAGGTCTACGCCGACGCCGACCCCCTGCAGGCCGACAACGGCGCCATGGCCTCCGTCCCCGTGTGGGACCGCCTGCCCGTCCTCCTGGTGAGCGGCGACCCCAACCCCGAGTTCCTGATGGGGGAGACGGACTTCGCGGAGGTGGCGCTCCGCCCCTACGGGAATGCGAAGGCGGAGCTGGCCGACCTGATCTCGACCCGCACGATCGAGGCGCGGGATCTCGACGCGAAGGCGCTGGCCGAGCCCCGGGTGGCGCTCCTGGCGAACGTGAGCCAGCTCACGGACGTCCAGCTCAAGGCCCTCGAGGCCTATGTGCGCGAAGGCGGCGGCCTCCTGGTCTTCCCGGGGTCGAAGATCAACGGGCCGTGGTACAACTCCACGTTCCACGGCGGCGGGAAGGGGCTCCTCCCGCTCCCTCTCGCTTCGCTTGCCGGCAGCATGAACGTCGCGGGGACCCACGCATCGATCGTGGCCCAGCACTTCGAGCACCCGGCGCTCGAGATGTTCAACGACCCGCGCAACGGGAATCTCTCCGACGCCCAGGTGCGTCTCTGGTACCGCCTCCGGGACGAGACGGCCCCGGGAAAGGGTGAGGAGCGGCTCGTCACCGTGCTCGCGAGGCTCGACACCGGCGACGCCTTCCTCGTGGAGAAGAAGGTCGGCGAGGGGCGCGTGATCCAGGCCTGCATCCCCTGCGACGCGGAGTGGAGCAACCTGCCCGTGCGGCCCTTCTACCTGCCGCTCATGCAACAGATGACGACCTACCTGGCCTCGAAGGTCTACCCCCCGCGGAACGTCGAGGTGGGGCGGCCCCTCCTGGCCTCCTGCCCCTCTCCGACGCGGGCCAGCGCGCGGTGATCACCGATCCCGAGGGCGTGACGCACGATCTCGCCGTCCTCAACAAGGGCACGCGCGGGGCGGTCGAGTTCGCCTCCACGCGCCGCCCCGGGCTCTACGTGCTCGACGGGCCCGGCAGCCACCGGATCCACTTCGTGGTGAACACCGACCGGAAGGAGTCCGAACTCGAGCAGCTCCCGCTCCCGAAGATCCACGACGTGGCCAAGGGGATGAACGCCTCCGTGGTCTCCTCGTGGGCCGAGTACCGTTCGCTCGACCAGCAGCGCCGCTACGGGCAGGAGGTCTGGCAGTTCCTGCTCGCGGCCCTCGTGGCGCTGGTCTTCCTGGAACTCTTCCTCGAGCAGCTTTTCGCCCGGAGGAAACGGTGAGCCTCCGCTTTCTCGGCGACTGGAACCCGTGGGCGGGGGGCGCGGCCGCGCTTCTTCTGGCCGCGCTCGCGTGGCTGCTCTACCGCCGCGAGACCCGGAAGGGCGGGCGCCGGCTCGCCTTCGTCCTGCCGGTCCTTCGCGCGCTCGGGGTCTTCATGGCGGTGATCATGCTCACGGGGCCGGTGCTTCACCACCGCCGCGTGGTGGGTGAGCGCGGGCGCGTCCTGGTCTTCGTGGACGGATCGCAGAGCATGCGCCTGACGGACGAGCCGATGAACCCCGCCCGGAAGCTGCTGGCGGTCCATCGCCTGGGGCTCCTGCCCCCGGACGCCGTGGACACCAAGCTGGCCGAGGCGGCCGACGCGCTCGCCCGCGCGCGGCGCGCGGCCGGCGGCGACACGGTCGACCCGGCGGGTCTCAAGGAAACCGCGCCCGCCTTCCAGCGCGAGATCGCCGCCGCGGGCGCGCTCCTCGGAAAGGTGCGCTCCGACACCGGCGGCGTGGCCCTGGAGCGGAAGGGCGTCATCCTCCGGGAGTTCTGGACCGATCTTCCCGGGACCCTGGTGGCGGACCTCACGAAGCACAAGGGCTATCCGAACAAGCCCAGCGGCACCTCCTTCCCCGAAATCCTGGAGGCGCCCGTCAACTGGGCCGACAACTACGGCACGCGCCTCCGCGGGTTCATCCATCCCCCGGTGACGGGGAAGTACGTCTTCTGGGTTTCGGGCGACGACCAGGCGGAGCTCTGGCTGAGCCCGGATGCCGACCCGGCCCGCAAGGCGCTCGTCGCCCGCGCCCCCGGGTGGACCAATTCCCGCGCGTGGGACACCCACCCCGAGCAGAAGACTCCGGAGGTCCGGCTCACCGCGGGGCAGAAGTACTACATCGAGGCCCTCCAGAAGGACGCCACCGGCGGAGACTCGCTCGCCGTGGGCTGGCAGCTCCCCGGCGGGGCCCTCGAGCGTCCCATCCCGGGGAGCCGCCTCTCCGCGCCCTCCACGCCGGCGGAGTCGCCGGCCAACGCCCTGGAATCCATGGCCGCGCGGTTCCGCGAGGAGCTCCAGGCCCCCTCGAAGGCCTTCGTCCCGGACCGCGATGCCGCGAAGGCGGCCGCAGGGCTGACCGCGCTGGTGCGCGCCGCCGCGCGCTGGGAGAACGAACTTCGCCAGGCCTTCGCCAACTACGCGAACCGGGTGTCCGCCTCGCCCGACGCCCGCGTGCTGGGGGCGCTCCAGAAGTTCGACACGCTCCCGCGCTGGAAGCGGGCGGAGACGATCCTCCTGGGCGGCTCGAAGGGCCTCCTCGAGCGGCTCGCGGAGTCCCACCACGTGGAGCTCCTCTCGCTCTCGGGTCGGGAGGCGGATACCCTGTGGACCTCGTCCGAGGAGACGGCGGACCCCGGGGAGCGGTTCCCCAAGGCGCTGCCGCGCGAACCCTCCGGCCCGACCACGGATCTCGCCGATGGAATCAACGCCCGGGCCGCCGCACGGCAGGCGGAGCGCACGGCCGTGGTGCTCCTCTCCGACGGGCAGCACAACGACGGGACCTCGCCGCTCCAGATGGCGAAGCTGCGCGGCACGCAGCAGACGCCGGTCTTCACGATCGGCCTGGGCGGCGCGGAGCTGCCCGAGGACATCGCCGTCCTCTCGGTGAGGGCCCCGGAGCAGGTGTTCTACAAGGACCGGGTGAGGGGCGAGATCGTCCTCAAGGACGACATGCCCGCCGGGCGGCCGTTCACGGTCAGGATCGAGGCGGGCGGCGAGCTGCTCTGGGAGCGGAAGCTGAGCACCGAGCAGACGCACGTACGGACGGTCCCCTTCGACTTCCCGCTGCAGGCGCTCGTGGAGAAGCTCGCCGCGAAGAAGGCGCAGGGCGTGGACGTGTTCAACCTGCCCCTCTCGCTCCAGGCCACCGTCACGGGGGTGGACGGCGAGCGCGAGAAGCGGAACAACGACGCGCGCTTCGACCTGCACGCCGTCATGCAGAAGCGGAAGATCCTGATCCTGGACGGCCGCCCGCGCTGGGAGACCCGCTACCTCCGCAACCTCTTCGAGCGCGACGAGCAGTGGGAGGTGAATGTCGTGCTCGCGGACCGCGGGACCGACGCAGGCTCCCTCCCTCGCGGCGCGGGCGCGGGGAAGTTCCCCGGCGACCGGGAGTCCCTCTTCGCGTACGACTTCCTGGTCTTCGGCGAGGTGCCGCGCCAGCTCCTGAAGATGGAGGAACTGGAGTGGATCCGCGATTTCGTGGGGAAACGCGGTGCCGGGATGCTCGTCCTGGACGGCCGTCGCGGCCACGTG
>JAHFOZ010000146.1:8294-10817 GCA_023261405.1 Planctomycetota bacterium | reverse complement strand
CGGGGCGCGGCGAGCGGCGCCCTACGCTTTCACGCCCATCCATCTCCGCCAGATCGAGCGGCTCGTCGCGCTTTACGGCGATGACCGCGTCGGGCAAGCCATCGAGCGGGCTCGCGAGTACCGCAACTTCAACGCCGAAGCCTTGAAGCGCATCCTCGAGGCCGCCCATCCCAACGTCGTACCGGAGCCGGACCCGACGCTGCTCGTCGCAGGCCCTGAGGCCCTGGCCGCCTTGGACGACATGGGTGTGGCCACGCCCGAGGACTACACCCTGGAAACCGAAGCGCCCGTGGAGGATAAGGACGATGGCCAAGAAGACTGATGCGCGCGACCCGGTCGAGGCGCTCCGCAGCGTCTGCCTCGAACTCAACCTCACCACCGTGGCCAAGCGGCTCTCCGAGCTCTTGACCCAGGCGGAGACGGGACATCCCGCCTATTCCGACTTCCTCCGCGAAGTCCTCGAAGCCGAGCAGGCCGCCCGCTGGGAGCGGAAGATCCAGCGTCGCATACGGTGGTCCAAGCTCGGAGCTCTCGTGCCTCTGGACGGCTTCGATTGGTCGGCACGGCCACAGCTTTCCGCGCAGGTCGTCAAGGAGCTCCAGACCTGCCGCTTCGTGGACGAGCATCGCAACGTGATCCTCGTGGGGAAATCGTCAACGGGGAAGACCACCGTGGCGCGCGCGATCGGCCATGCAGCGTGCCAGCGTGGGCTGTCGGTCTACAACGGCGCGCTGGCCGAGGTCCTCGAGAAGCTCCATGCCTCGCGCGCGGACGGCACCTACCGGAAGGCCTTCCGCCGCGTAACCATGCCCGATCTCCTCCTGCTCGATGACGCGGGCTTCTCGGATCTCAAGCGGGAGTACGCCAACGAGATGTTCCGCCTTGTCTGCGCGCGCCACCGCCAGCGCTCGACGATCGTGGTGACCAACTTGCCCTTCAAGCAGTGGGGCGAGTTTATGCCCTCGCCCGCCCAGGCCGTCGCGATTGCGGATCGCCTCATCGACCAGGCGACGATCTTGCGATTCACCGGCAAGCCCTACCGCCAGCCCCGCGACATCCACGGTGCGCCTCTCGACGGCGAGTAGTTCACAAATCTCGAAGTGAACAAGCATCATGCGTTCACTTTAATGAGTCGTGCAGTCCTTCAAAGTGCTCGATGACGCGTTCGGCGGTGGGATGCTTGCACTCACGCCAATTTCGGCACATACTCTGTGACCATGCGGCTGTGCCCCGTTTGTGGGAAGGAGACGGAAGAAAACCTCTTTCGCTGTAGCCGATGCGCGAGTCTGCTGGCGCACGCCTCTGGCGCCTCCCCTTCGCCAATGACTCTTCCCACGGGACCGATGCCTTCGACGCAAGCGCCAGCGGGTCTTCTGAAGCTCTATTGCGCGCAGTGCCAGAAGGACCTGCCTCCGGGAACCGCAGTATGCTCTTGCGGACAACTCGGAAAGGAGCGGTCCATCGGCTTCCCCCGGGCCAGATTCTGGGGCATCGGCCTGGCCTGCCTCCTGATCTACGGGATGTTCCGCCTGTTCGGGTTTGGGATAAATGTTTTCGCTGACTATCACGCAGATTTGAGACGGTTTACCGCGCGCATTCTCTCCGTAGCGTGCATCTTGCTGACCGGTCTCTTGATTTCCCTTTCCCCTGCGAAATACCGAAGAGTCGCGATCGTCCTCGGAACGGCGGTTCTAATTCTTGCGTTTCTCGGGGTACTCGTATGGTACTTCGAATTGCTTCCGGGCAAGAGGAAGGTCTTCGAGGCCCCGGCCAAGATGGAGATCATGGAATCATTTGCTCTCAGGTATCCCGGGGGGCAGGCGCGCGCGGCAGACCTCGCGGACCTACGTGTCCAGTTCCGCAACAACGGGCCCGCGCCCGTGCTGGTCGCTCTCGTCTTGGCGCTCGATCATCCGGAAATGGCGATATTCGAGATCGAAGACGATAAGGGACGCAGGACCGAGGCGGCCGCGGACGTGCTGCGACAGAAATCCACCGACATCCGGCACATCGTGGCGGTCCCGGCTCACGACTCGGCGGAACTCTTCCGGGGAGGCAAGCGGCTGGCGGACGCAGTCTCGAAGCCGGGGACGTACCGGATGCGGTTCGCCTATGACGCCACTTTAGGGAGCGATTATCGCAGAGGCGTCAGCGCCTCGGACGGGAGCGCGCTCCTCCCGCCGGTCCGCCTCGTTTCCAACACGGTGACCTTCACGATCACGGAATAGCGGGCCATGTCCGGAAGTCGGATCCTATCTGAATATTTACGCGTGCGCTTGGACCCGACCGGACTGGAATCCAAGGGTGTAGCGAGTAATACGTGAGATCACCAACTGAACGGCCCACAGTAGTTCTCCGGATTCCCCCACCCGGCCGCGCTCGAAAAGGGCGACCACCGCCCGGCGGCCGCTCCGCGCGGATGCGCCTCACCGGGCGGCACCTGGGACCACCTCTGCGCGGAGGGCCCTCTACGCAACCCCTTGGAGGGGAGTCCGTCGAGGGGGGGATCTATCCCTTCCCGCA
>JAHFOZ010000146.1:0-8284 GCA_023261405.1 Planctomycetota bacterium | reverse complement strand
GGGAGCACCGCCCGTGACAATGGCTGAGGAGGTGAAGCGTTTGAGGTTCCAATCTGGCACCTCAAAGGGAGGCCGGGGAGGGAGGCGTTACGCCCCCTACGTCTTCACCGAGCATGGCGCGGTGATGCTGGCGAGCGTTCTCAACAGCCCCGTCGCGGTCCGTGCAAGCATCCAAGTGGTCCGCGCCTTTATCCGGCTGCGCCAGATGCTCGTCGGCCATGCGGACCTTGCCCGCCGGCTGGACGAGCAGGAGAGAAAGTACGACTCGCAGTTCAAGGTCGTCTTTGATGCGATCCGCCAGCTCATGGAGCCGCCGGAGGAGCCCCCGAAGGGCCGGATCGGCTTCCACGGAAAGTAGGCGCGAGAGGGGTTCCGCTGATGGTGCCTTCATTCCGCAGACCCGTCCTTGCGTGCGTCCTGGCTCGCGCTCTTGCGTTTCCTGGTCAGATTCGCGTGCCGAGGGGAACTGTGCGGCTCCACGATGATAGCGTAGAGTATAGGGACGCGCTACGTCGCCCTGCAAAGCGTCGATCGCGGCGGGAACCTGTCTCGGTCCGTCCGAACGCCAGCGCGTCGATACGGCATGGATTCCTGCGCGGAATCGAAGGGTTCACGCGGCCTGGCTCATCCTGGCGTGAGACGTGCCGCCTCTGGAAAGTGAAGGTAGTGACCGTCTCCCAACGTCCGCGTGCAAAGAAAGTGCGCCGGAGGACGATTCGACTGTAGAATTGCATACCAATCCAACCGGGAGCGATTGATGGTAGTTTCCTGTCGTGAATGCAACGGAAAGGTTTCAACGGAGGCGGCGACTTGCCCCCATTGCGGCGCACCGTCCCCGAATGAAAACTGGACAAGCCTGAACGAGATGAGCCCTGCACCGTCCCTCGCCGCCCTCTCTGACAAGACGGACATCGTTCCTCGCACCCCCGCCGCCCCGGCCATAACGCCGCAACCCGCTCCGGCCTCCGTCCCGCTCCGCACGGGCCTTGGCTACGGCCCCATCATTCGGAGCCGAAAGCACCAGCATTACAAGGTGGGAACCAGCAAGCCACCCCTGGCGCCACTCTTCATACTCGTAGTGGCACCGATCGTTTTTTCAATCGGGGTGGTCATCGCGCTCCAGACGGCTCTCCTCCGCTTCTTGGGCCTCAATGCGCTCGCGATTTTCGGGCTCGTTTGGGCAGGTTTCTGCGTGGCAGAGCTGTTCGCGGTCCCGATGGTTGCTCGCGCCCGCGGCAAAGACCCCGGCATCTGGTTTGTCGTCACCGTGATCTGGCTTTTTTTCGACACCTTTCTCGCAGCGCTCGCTCACATCGCAGGATGGGTCACCCTCGCCGCGGTCATGTCCGCAATTGATAGGAGGATCAGTCCCGCCATGCTCCTGACCGGAATCGTCGGAGTCGTCGTGTCCGCGTTCATCGTGTACCTTCCCCTCTGGGTCCTCCTCCTTTCATCGCCAGCAAACTCGGGCGACGCGGCCTCCCGGAGCATATGGGCGAACCGAATTTCAAACGTTCGGACGAGGCTACGAAACCCATTCAGAAAAGGTCGGCTGAAGGGAAAGTAAGCCTGTCATTTCCTTCGCACTCCTACCTCGCAGCTTTGCTAAAATCCTCGGTGCCCACGTGCGATCGGTGGGCGAGTCATGGCGTAGGCGGCTGATCCCCGCCGAAGCTGCTCCGGGATCGGGCGAGGACCCTTCTCCAGGCCCGACCTTGGAGCGGCGCGCCAGAAATGGAGGAGGGGTATGTCGACCGGAGCAAATGAATTTCAGCGACGCATTGCAGTTGCACTAATTCTGAAGTTTCTCTCGAGTCTTGCAGGGAAAGAGCGAAATACAGAAGAGCGTATTCAGCGGGCCATCCGAGGCATGATTCGCGAAGCTGTCTTCCGGTGGCCGCGTACACTGAGGCGGGCCGGGTTCCTCACCCTCTCGCCATTGGTGAATCGCTCACTCGCCGAGGACCTTTGCGGCGCACGATTGACCGAGTGGCTTTCGACTAACGATCCCTCGCCATATCTCCCGAGCGGCCCGAATGGTGCGCCCATCTTAGGGAAGGCGCTCAAAATGATCGGCGTCCAACCTACCGACGACACGATCGACGAGGCGCAGCAGATCCTAGCCGCGTCAGTCGAGCCCGGGCGGACCTCAATGCTGGCGTATCGCCACCTTGCAGATGGGCGGATGGGATTTAGGGTCCGGGAGCTAGCCGAACTGCTTCGACACCACCGAGACCAGCTTCGTCGCAAAGAGAGGAGCTTGGACACGTTGACCGTCAGGGGCAAGCCGTGGGTTAACCAAATCATCGCCCCCGAAGAGGGGGGTGTTGAGGAAGACAAAGATACGGTCCTGTCGATTGCAGACGCGCGCGAAATTGTCGAAAGGGGAAAGACCCGGGGATTGGCCGTAGATCCCATCTTGGAGTACCGACTACCCGACTGTAAGGACTCCCTTAGAGTGCTTGGGAAGCGGTATGGTCGCAGTGTAGAGGAGCTTCGCTACGCGGATAAATGGCTGGAAAAGGAAGTCAAGTCCCTGAAAAAGAAGCGCGCTCTCTGACGATTCTCACCCCAAATTTCGGCGAAACCCGCCGTAAAGGGGCATGGCTGTCAATGATGAGCGCGCAAACCGAGTAGCAGCGGCGGCCCGCCAGATCCTTTTGCCGGATGTCCTGGCCGTGGAGGATCTGGCCCCGGTTCTGCATCTCCGCCCCTCTGCGATCCGCGCACTGATCCGGCGAGGGGCAATCCCCGCCCGGAAGCTCGGCCGTCGGTGGCTCGTCACGCGAGCCGAGCTATTGCGGGCGCTGTCGTGTCCTGCCGCGGGGTGGCGTGCCGTGCCGCCGGGAGGCAGGCCGTGAATAATGAGGTGCAGCCTCGCCCCGCGCGCACCCTGGCCGCGTGCCTCCGCCTCCTCGAGCAGATTTATTGGAGTTCCTGCGGGCCCGATGGCGCAGACCCAGCCGAAAGCCGGGTCGCACGTGCCCCGCTCGAGGTTCTTTGGGATTTCGCGGACGTGCTTCGGGCGGGAGAAGCGCGCATCAAGAGCTGCTCCAGCAACCTCGAGATCGAGGATCTCGAGGCTGAGGCGGCCCACGAGATGACCGTCTCCAACGCGATCCGCACCCTGAAGACGATCCGGGACCGCGAGACGCTGGTGCTGTTTGAGACCGCGCTGGACCTGGCCCGGGAGGAGGTCGCCAAGGCGTCCGACTGGCGCTCCATCAGGGAGGACGTACCGTGACGTGGTGCTCCGTGGTACCTCCTGACCCGTCCCCTGCCGCAATACCGAATGAGAGCAAGGGTTTTGGCCATATTGGCCATGGGGATGGGCCTTGGCAGGCTCCTCGCCCTTTGGACGACTGGACCCCTCCGCACTTCCCGGCGGAGTGCTTTCCGAATCCCCTGGCCGCGTTCATCGTGGCTGAGGCCGAGGCGACGCAGACTCCCCCCGACCTGGCGGGTATGTGCGTCCTTGGCACGCTCGCTGCCGCGGCCGCAAAGAAGTACGAGATCACGCCGATGGAAGGCTGGGTGGAGCCTCTGAATCTCTGGCCATGTGTCGTCCTGCCTCCGGGCGAGCGGAAGAGCGCGGTTCACCGTGCGGCGTGTCGCCCCATCCACGACTACGAACGCGAGCACGCCGCGAAATGGCGGCGGGAATTCAATCAGAAGGCGTCGGAGCGCCGCCTTCTCGAGAAGCGAATCAAACACGCCGAGGAAGCGGCATCGAAGTCGAAGGGCAAGGACGCCGAGGCGCTGAGCAAGGAGATCGAAGACCTGACGGCGAAGCTGGCGGAGACTCCGCCGCCCATCTACCCGCGGCTCCTGGCCGACGATTGCACGCCGGAGCGGATCGTCTCGCTTCTGGCCGAGCAAGGCGGACGACTGGGGATATTCTCCGCTGAAGGGACTCTCTTCTCGATCCTGGCCGGACGCTACTCGTCCGGGTCCCCGTCCATCGAGTCGGCGCTCAAGGCCCACGCCGGCGATCCGATCACCGTTGACCGCATGGGCCGTCCCGGCGAACGTGTCGATAGTCCCGCGCTCACGCTCTGCCTCACGGTGCAGCCGGATGTCCTGTCCGAGGCCCGCTCTACCAAGGAGTTTTACGAGCGAGGACTGTTTGCCCGCTTCCTCTTCACCTTGCCGCGATCCCGTGTAGGGGCCCGAGCTGTGTCGCCGCCCTGCGTCTCGAAGGACACCTACCTTGCCTACGCCACACGTATCCGCGCCGTCCTGGACTTGCCCGAGGACCGGGACGCCGCGGGGGAAATCCTATCGACGCCGATCAACCTTTCTGGACCTGCTCGGAGACTCTTTGACGAGTTCCGGTCGGAGCTGGAGCCAAGGCTCCGCCCTGATCCCCCTCTCGGGGACCTGGCGGGCATCGGCTCCTGGGCGGGAAAGCTGGCCGGGAGCTTGGCCCGAATCGCGGGACTCTTCCACGTTGCGGAGCACGCAAGAGCGGCGGGCGGTGCGATCCCCTCCGATGTGGATCAGGAGACAATCCTACGAGTCCTCCCCTTTGCGGAGTATTTCATCGCTCACGCGAGGGCGGCGCATTCGATTCTCGTGTCGGGGAGTACACGGGAAGCAAAGAGAGTCCTCGAGTGGTTGAAGGAGGAGCGCCTACTGCACTTTACCAAGCGTGACGCGCACCGGAAGATGCGGGGCCACCTGGCCAAGGCGGAGGAGCTGGACGCCCCGCTCGACCTGCTCGAGGAGAGGGGCTACATCCGGGGGCAGGACTCGACCGGCAAGGCCGGGCGGCCGTCCGAGGTGTACGGGGTGAACCCCTGCGTACATGGACAAAATGGCCAATACTCCGATGGCAACGCGAGAAGGAGAACGCCATGAGTGAGGCGAGATTGGCGGAAACAGGCACAAACGGGCGGGATTCTGACGAGCTGACGGCCCGGCAGAGAAAAGCCCTCCCCTTCCTGGTCTCGGCGTCGAGCCGGGAGCGCGGGTGCAAGGCGGCCGGGATCGGACGCTCGACTCTGACGGAGTGGCTCAAGGAGCCCGCCTTCACCCGTGCGCTCGAAGACGCGGAGGCCATGGCGTTCCGGGAGGCCCTGGGCCGGGTGCAACGTCTCACGGACTCCGCGGCCGGGGCGCTTGAGGCCCTGCTCGGGTCCGACACCGAGAGCATCCGGCTCCGGGCGGCGGCGGAAGTCTTAGGGACATCCATGAAGGCCCGCGAGGAGATCACGCTCGAGGAGCGGCTCATGGCACTCGAGGCGCGGATAGAGGAGGTCGGCCGGGCTCCGGCGAGACTTCGGCCATGAAGGAACTGCATCGGCGGATCGAGCGCGCCGTGGCCCGGCTCGAGGAGAACTTCCCACCCCCTGACTCCAATGCGGCGTGGGTCGCTGAGCGGACTAGACTCCTGCAAGCCATGACGGATGACGAGTTGCGACTCGTCGTGGATGTTCTTTCCGACGAGACCAAGTGGGAATCGAGCGACACCCAAACACAACTGAGAGAACTCCTTGATGCAACAGCCAGACGAATCACGGAAAGTCAGGATGAGGCCAAGCTGTGACGGGAAACGTGGTCCCGCATGAACAGGCGGAGGACGACATGAACGCCAGCGGCGACACCGGCAACGGGGGGAACTCGAGGCCGAGGCCGGGCGCTCCATCGTCCTTACCTCGCCTGTTTTTCTGGAAGAAAGACTTGTGTCAAATGCTTGGGGTTGGGCTCCGCACCCTGGAGCGCATGGTTTCGGCGGGCGAGGTCCCGGCCCCGGATCGGCGCTTGCGCGGTCGCCCGGCGTGGCTCGCCCGGACGATCCATGAATGGGCCGAGAAGGGTTGTCCCTGTGCGTCGATTGGCCCTTGACAGGCTCCCCGGATTGTTGTATAACATCAAAAAGAATGACCGAAAGGGAACGTCGCGGAGGCTGGAACCGGCTGGGCGAGCGAGGCATCGTAAGCCCTCTGTTCGTTCTCCGGCTTCCGCCGTCGCTCATCCGGGCGCTTCACCGTGAGGCCCGGACGCGGAAGCTCACACCGTCGGCCCTGGCGCGGGAGATTCTCAAGAAGGCCCTCGAACGTGAAGGGAGGCGCCCATGAGTCGTGCGCGAGTCACCTTCTGGCTGTTCCGCACGAAGCGGGCGGACGGGACCTATCACCCGCGGTGGCGGTTCCGGTATCTGGGGCCGGTCGGGAAGGCGGCGACTGCGAGCGGGTTCACCGACAAGGGGGAAACCAAGCGGCTCGCCCAGCAGCTTGCCCTCGAGGCCGACGAAGTCCGGCGCGGCGTGAGGAAGGCCCCGCAGACGGCCGACACCGAGAGCTTGAAACCCATCGCGGAGCACGTCGAAGCGTACCTGGCGTGGGGAAACACCCAAGGCGGGCGCGGCGGGCGGCCGTGGGCGGAACGTTATCGCGTGTTGCAGGAGGCGAGGCTCGCGTGGTGGGTGGAGACGCTGGGGCTGAAAACGCTCCGGGACATCACGCTCCCCGACGTCGAGAAGGCCCTCCAGGACAAGGCCGCCGAGGGCGGCGTGACGGGGAAGACGCTCTCCAACGTGGTGATGACGCTCTACGGGTTCGCCCATTGGTGCGTCAAGCGGAAGTATCTCTCCTGCGATCCGCTGGACGGGCTCCGCAAGTTTGATTGCTCTGTCAGTCCGAAGAATTTCCGCCGAGCGTTCACGCTCGAGGAAGTCGGGAATCTTCTTGCCGTCGCCCCCGAGTCCCGGAAGCTCGTCTACCGCGTGGCGCTCGTGACTGGCTTCCGGGCGAGCGAGATCAAGTCCCTGCGGGTGGGCGACCTGGATGTTGAAAACCGGACTGTTCTTCTCAAGGCCGAGCACGCGAAGAACCGGCAGGAAGCCCCTTGCGCGCTCCCGGCGGACCTGGCCGACGGACTCGGCCGCCATGCCGAAGGCCGAGCCCTCGAACAGGAACTCTTCCCCGAGTTCAATCCCAACCATGCGGTGCGGCTGCTCGACCTGGACCTGGGGCAAGCCGGGATCGCAAAGCGCACCTTCGGCGGGAAGGCCGACTTCCATTCCCTGCGGACAACCCACGTCAACCTCGGGATCGAGCTGGGCTTCGACGTGAAGACGGCCCAAGCCCTCGCGCGGCACGCGAGCCCCCACCTGACGATGAACGTCTACGGCCGGGCCAACGCCGAGCGGCTCCGGGCCGCGGTCGAGAAGCTGGGAGAGGCGATCGCCGGCGCGGAATCAGCGCGAAACAGTCGAAAGGAAGTCAAATGCGGCCGATTGCCCCTCGCGGTGGGAGCCGAGAATCTGTCGCAACCCCATGAGTTTGAAAGGGATGCCGCTTTCGCGGAAGTGGTCGGGGCGACAGGATTTGAACCTGCGACCTCCTGGTCCCGAACCAGGCGCTCTAGCCAGGCTGAGCCACGCCCCGATGAGATGCGGGAAACGCGGGGATGCTAGCGGTCCGTCAGGAGCTTCTTGTACCTCTTCTCGTTGCGGAGGCCGTCGAGATCGGTGTCCTTCCGCAGGTGGTCGAAGTCGTTGTAGCCTCCCTTGACCGACATCTCCAGCCAGTCCAGGGCCTCCTCCTTCTTGCCGGCCAGGGCGTAGCCGCAGGCCACGTTGTAGGCGGAGATGGTCCCGACCTCGGTGTCCGTGAACTGGTAGTAGATCCGCTTGAAAAGGCGGATCGAGTCGGTGAACTTCGTCCCCTCGTGGAGCGCGAGGGCCTCCTTGAACATTTGCTGGGCCTCCTGGCCGTCGCGCGGGCCGCTCTTCGCGGCTTCCTTGCGCACCGCCTCGTCGTCGGCCAGGCGCTTCTGCTTGGCGAGTTCCGCCTGCAGCGTCTCCTTCTGCTCCTCGAGCAGGCGCAGCTTCCTCTCGATCTCCTTGAGCTTCGGATCGGCGCCGGGCTCGACTTTCGCCGCCGGAGCGGGGCCGGGGGCCGGCTTGGCGAACTCCTCGTCGATGATCTTTTCGACCCGCTTGAGGAAGGCGGCACGCTCGTCGGCGAGCTTCTTCCGGACTTTATCCAGGACCCGCTTCTTGAGCTCCGCGGCGTCCGGCTCCTGGGCCCTGAGTGCGGTCGAAGAAAGGCCCAAGGCTATGAGGCAGGTCAGCACTTTGAACCCCATGCGAGGTCTCCTCGGAACGACGGGGGCGATTCTAATGCGACCCCGGGAGAGGGGTCAAGACATACTGATGAAATCGCGTGCGCGCGGAGTTTTTTCTGAAGTTCGCCCCCGTCAGCACCGATACATTAGGTAGGAGTCGTAAAGCTGACCCGGGGGACTTCCGTAGTCGCCGGGAGAGGGGTGGTCACAC
>JAHFOZ010000575.1 GCA_023261405.1 Planctomycetota bacterium | reverse complement strand
TACCGGGAATCCAGGGACCGTCTCACCACGGACGGCGCCCTGCTCAACGACGCCGGGTATGCGAAGCTCTCCGCCCTCCTGGTCGACCGCGTATTCGGGAAGTCCCCCGTCCGCACCGAGGCGAACCGCGCCCTCGTCCGCGAGGCGGTCCTCGAGAAGGACTGGTTCTGGATCAACGACTTCAAGATCCCGAACGGCGTGCATGTCTACGGCCGCCGATATAACCCTTACGGCCCGGCCAACTATCCGTTCGAGATCCGGAAGATCCGCGAGATGACCGACATCCGCGACCAGGCGATCTGGGCGGCGCTCGAGGGCCGCAAACTCGACCTGGCGGCGCTGGATGCAAAGACGTCCGTCCTGCCGGAGGTCCAGACCAACTACAAGCCCGGGGGCAAGAACGGCGCGCTGACCTTCCTCGACGGCAAGGCGGCCCTGGATGCCATCCTCGTGCCCTCGGGGTACAAGATCGAGCAGTGGGCCACCGAGAAGGAGTTCCCGTTCCTGGCCAATCCGGTCCAGATGTCCTTCGACAACAAGGGCCGCCTCTGGGTCGCCACCATGCCGATCTATCCCCACTACCGGCCCGGGGACGCGAGGCCCGACGACAAGCTGCTCATCCTGGAGGACACGAACGGCGACGGCAAGGCCGACAAGCAGACGGTCTTCGCCGACAAGCTGCACCTGCCGATGGGATTCGAGTTCGCGCCCGAGGGCGTGTATGTGTCGCAGGGGACCAACCTGGTCCTGCTCAAGGATCGCGACGGCGACGACCATGCGGACGAGAGCGAGATCATCCTCAGCGGCTTCGACGACCACGACACCCATCACGCGATCAGCGCCTTCTGCGCCGACCCGTCGGGCGCCATCGTGATGTGCGAGGGCACCTTCCTCCGGTCCAACGTCGAGACCGCCTACGGCCCGGTGCGGGGGACCGACGGCGGCTTCTTCCGTTTCGCGCCCCAGCGCCGCCACCTGGAGCGCGTGGCCCAACTGCCCATCCCGAACCCCTGGGGCGTCGCGTTCGACGACTGGGGCCAGGACTTCTTCCTCCACACCTCCGGCCCCGACACGGAGTGGATGCTGCCCGGGGAGGTCAAGCCGCGCTACGGCGAGGCCAACCCCAAGAGCCAGAACCTGATTGAGCCGGCGCACCGGGTCCGCCCGACCTCCGGGATCGAGTTCATCAGCAGCCGCCATTTCCCGGACCAGGTCCAGGGCGACCTCCTCATCAACAACAACATCGGGTTCCTCGGGACCAAGCAGCACCAGATGACGGAAGACGGGACCGGCTACAAGACCCGCTGGCGCCAGGACCTGACGGTCTCGAGCGACGGCAACTACCGGCCGGTCGACCTGGAGATCGCCCCCGACGGCTCGCTCTACATCGTCGACTGGCACAACCCCCTGATCGGCCACATGCAGCACAGCGCCCGCGATCCGCACCGGGACCACTCCCACGGCCGCATCTACCGCATCACCTATCCCGGCCGCCCCCTCGTCGAGCCGGCCAAGGTCTACGGCGCTTCCATCGCGCAGCTGCTCGAGAACCTCAAGCTGCCCGAGTACCGCTCCCGGTACCGTACGCGGCGCGAGCTTCGCGGCCGGAAGGTCGACGAGGTCCTCCCCGCCGTGACGAAGTGGGTGGCGGGGCTCAACATCAAGGATCCGCAGCACGAGCACCTCCTCCTCGAGGCCCTCTGGGTCACCTGGGGCCTGAATCGCGTGGACGAAGCCCTGCTGCGCCGGCTGCTTGAGGCGAAGGACTACCGGGCCCGGGCCGCGGCGGTCCGCGTGCTCCGCTACAACGGCCATCGCATCCCGGACCAGGCGGAGCTCCTCCTGAAGGCCGCCCGCGACCCGCACGGACGCGTCAAGCTCGAGGCGATCGTCGCGGCATCCTGGATCGGGAAGGAGGCAGGCCTGGCCGTGCTTGCCGAGGCCGAGAAGGCCGGGCCGGCCACGCCCGTCGCGCCGGAACAGAAATCCGTCACGGTGGAGGACGGAGGACGCATGATCCGGCTCCGCCACGCCGCCATCGCCGGGGGCAAGGTCAGCTCTTTCACGATGACCGTGCCCGGGAACAAGCAGGTGATCAACCTGGCCGAGATGGAGATCAGCAGCGGCGGAAAGAACGTGAGCGCCGAGGCGAAGCTCTCCCAGTCGTCGGAGTACCCGGGAGGCCAGTTCCCGATCAAGAACCTTGTCGACGGCGACAAGGGGAATTTCTCGCACACCAACCCCCAGAAGGACCCCTGGGTCAAGGCCGAGTTCGCCCGGCCGATCCCGATCGACGAGGTCAGGATCTGGAACCGCCCGGATTTCGAGAATCGCTTCGAGGGGGCGCAGATCGTCTTCTTCGATGGGACGAAGAAACTCGCCACGCTGGAGGTCCGGCTCGAGGGCGGCGGGGGATCATCGGGCGGCCTGGCGGGCGACCTCTGGATCAAGGACCCGTTCCGGACGGCCAAGGCCCATCTCAACAACCAGACCCTGGAGCAGGTCTCCGTGGTCAAAGTCCCGGCCCACCTGAAGGGCGAGGCGCGGGCGCTGTTCGTGAAGGGCGCGGAGATCTACAGCCGGGAAGGCCACTGCGTGACCTGCCACCAGCCCGACGGCGAGGGCCTGCTGCTGTCCGGCTTCCCTCCCCTCGCCCGAAGCGAGTGGGTGACGAAGGACGAGGACCGCCTCATCAAGCTCACGCTCAGCGGCATGCTGGGCCCCCTCGAGTTCCAGGGCCAGAAGTACCCCGGCCTGGTGCCCATGACGCCCTTCGGCGGCATGCTGAGCGACGAGGACCTTTCGGCCGTGCTGACCTACGTCCGCAGCTCGTTCGGCAACGACGCGCCGATGGTGACGGCCGGGAAGATCAAGCAGGTGCGGGCCGCCACGCGGGAAAAGGTGGGCTTCTATTCGCCCGAGGAACTTCTGAACCCGGGGGCCCGTCAGGCGGCCGCGACCGGCCGCGCGT
>JAHFOZ010000145.1 GCA_023261405.1 Planctomycetota bacterium | reverse complement strand
GGACGAAGGACGGGGCGTTCAACATCGACGCCTCGGGCGCGTTTCCGGACGGGGCCTCGTTCCGCGGAGGGGGCGAGTTGAAGAAGGTGCTCCTGGCCCGTAAGGAGGCGTTCGTCCGCTGCCTGATCGAGAAGCTGCTGACCTATGCGGTCGGCCGCGGGGTCGAGCCCTACGACGACCCGGCGATCCGGAAGATCCAGGCGGCCGCCGAGAAGGACGGCTGGAAGTTCTCCCGCCTCGTGGTGGAAATCGCGAAGAGCGACCCGTTCCGCCTTCGGCGGGGTAAGAATAGCAAGGAATGAGGAGTCCTCGATGAGCGTCTTCAAGGCAATCCCCCGGCGGACGGTCCTGCGCGGACTGGGTGCCGCGGTGGCCCTCCCCTGGCTTGACGCCATGCGGCCCGCCTTCGCCGGCCCGCGCGCCGACCGTCCCCGCCGCCTGGCCTTCGTCTACGTCCCCAACGGGAAGAACATGGCCGACTGGACGCCCAAGGCCGAAGGGGCGGCCTTCGAGCTCCCGATGATCCTGCAGCCGCTCGAGGCGTTCCGCGACGACCTCCTCGTCCTCACGGGCCTCACCGCCGACAAGGCGCGCGCGCACGGCGACGGGGGCGGGGACCACGCGCGGGCCCTCGCGTCCTGGCTCACGGGTGCGCAGCCCAAGAAGACCGACGGCGCGGACATCCGGGCCGGGCTCTCGGCCGACCAGGCGGCCGCGGCGGCCATCGGCGACCGGACGCGCCTCCCGTCGCTCGAGATCGGCTGCGAATCGGGCGCGATGGCGGGCAACTGCGACTCCGGCTACAGCTGCGTCTACTCGTCGACGATGTCCTGGAAGTCGGCCACGCAGCCGCTCCCCAAGGACGTGAATCCGAAGTCCGTCTTCGACCGGCTCTTCGGCGGCGGCTCCGCGGACGAGCGCGCCCGGGCGCGCGCGCAGCGCAAGAGCGTGCTCGACCTGGTCCGGGAGGACGCGAAGGACTTGAACGGGAAACTCGGGAAGCAGGACCAGCAGAAGCTGGACGAGTACGCGTCCTCGATCCGCGACATCGAGGAGCGGATGGAGCGGGCGGCGAAGCTTCCCGAGGTGAAGCCCCCCGAGGGAACCGCGCGGCCCGCGGGGATCCCCGCCGGCCCGGGGGAGCACATCCAGCTGATGAGCGACCTCCTCACGCTCGCCTTCCAGGCGGACGTGACGCGGATCTGCACGTTCGTGATCGCCAACGAAGGGAGCAACAAGCCCTACCCGTTCATCAACGTCCCCGAGGGGCACCACGACCTCTCGCACCACGGGGGCGACAAGGGGAAGACGGCGAAGATCGCGAAGATCAACGAGTTCCACGTACGCCAGTTCGCCCGGCTCCTGGGCCGGCTCAAGGCCGTGAAGGAGGGGGACGGCACGCTGCTCGACCACTGCATGATCGCCTACGGCAGCGGCAACTCGGACGGCAACCGCCACAACCACGACGACCTGCCGATCCTGGTGGCCGGGAAGGCCGGCGGCTCGGTCAAGTCGGGCCGCCACGTGCGTTTCCCGAAGGAGACCCCGCTCAACAACCTCTGGCTGGCCCTGCTGCAGCGCCTCGACGTGAAGCTCGCCTCCCTGGGCGACAGCTCGGCCCCCCTCGAGCTCTAATCCGTCACGGGGGGCGGCTTCCCGTCAACGGAGACCCCCGGGGCTTTTATGACATGTCACGGGGAGCCACGGGTGCTCCCCGTGACGCCGCCCGCAGCGCCCAGGCAAACAGGGTCACCAGGAGGAGCAGGGCCCCCAGGACGCCCGCGACCCGCGCGGCGATCCTCACCCCGGGATGGTATCACTGTGCAATTCCCTGCACAACCGGCCCCCCGGCAGGACCCGGGGGGCGCTGGCACGGCCCTTGCGCCACCCTCCCCCATGAACTTGAAAGCCGGCCTCCAGAAACTGGCCCACCTGGGCCTCCGCGTCTTCCTCAAGATCCATTGCGGATTCCGGGTCCGGGGCACGCCCCGCCTTGACCGCCCCTCGCTCCTCGTGGCGAACCACGCGAGCCACATCGACATCGCGGCCATTTTCGCCGCGCTCCCGATCGACGAAGTCCCCCGCGTCCGCACGGCGGCCGCCCGGGACACGATCTACTCGATGCCGGCCCCCGTGGTGATGGCCGTGGAGTTCCTGTTCAACACGTATGCCTTCGAGCGCAAGACAGGCTCCACGGCCAGCCTCGAGGAGGGCGCCCGCATCCTGCGCGCGGGCGGCCACCTGGCGATCTTCCCGGAGGGCCGCCGCTCGCAGGACGGCTCCTTCCTGGGATTCACGCCCGGCTTCGCCAAGATCGCCTACGCCACCGGCGCGTCCGTGGTGCCCGTCCGGATCGAAGGCGCGCACCGCGCGCTCCCCCGCGGCGCCCGTGCGGTCCAGCGCCTTCCGATGCGGGTGGAGTTCCGCGCCCCGCTCCGGGCCGACACGAGCATCCCCTTCGAGGATCGCCGGGAGGCCTACGCGAAGCTCGTCCGCGAAACAGAAAGGGCTCTGAATGCCTGAGGGTCGACAATCGCATCATTGATCCCCCCCGGGGCGGGAACGGTCAATGGCTCAATGGCCCGATCGTCCATGACCCAAGCCCCCTTGCTCAATCGTCCATGGAAAAATTCTCCGTTCCGGGGTATGCTTCAGACACAACTCACCCGGAAAGGAAGCCATGCTCCCGACCAAACTCGCCTTCCTCCTGGGTTGCGCCCTTCAGCAGGAACAGCAGCCCCTCCCGAAGCTCGAACCGGTCATCCGGGAAACCCCTGCCGCCGCGGGACAACCCGCCGGCTTCATCATCGAGGGCACCACCGAATATCCCCCCGGCTCGTGGATCCAGATCGCGATGTACTTCGACCGCAAGGACGATCCCGCCCTCTTCAAAGGCAGGACGAAGGTCCTGCCCGACGGCACGTTCTCCACGCCGGTCTCGTGCTTCAAGGGAAAGAACCTCGCCGGGAACTACGTCTTCACCGTCGAGTTCATCCGCTTCCTCCAGCCCCCGGCGTTCGGCAGGCTGCCCGACCAGAAAAAGGACGTCCCCTACCGCTCGGGCACGGTCCTGGAGGCCCAGGAAGAACGCCAGGAATGGAAGAAAACCCTGCTCTCCGACTTCCAGGATGCCCTTTCCATGGTGGAAGAGATCGGCGGCCTCCGGCGCGAGACCCTGAAGAAGCCGGACCCGGAACGCTGGAAGAAGGGCATCGCCGAGTGGACCAGAAAGTTGCGAGAGGCCCAGGAGCGCGCCTCCCGCAGCGCCGAGAACATGGCCTATCGGGACCTTTCCGGCATCGCGAGCACCTACCTGGAGCCCCTCCATTCCTATGTTCTCCGGCTGGCCGCGATCGCCTCCAGGGGCGAGGAGACCACCCTCGCGGTGGAGGAGGGACGCACCAAGATCGCCGCCTTCGCCGCCCCGCACATCGCCTACCTCTCGAAGACCGAGTACACCCCCGGCCTCCTCCGCGCCCTCGCGGAGGACACGCGGCGCGTCGTCCGCGAGTCGTCCGCCGCCTCCGGCGACGCGCTCGCCGACGCGCAGGCCAGGATCCGCACCGCCCTCCTCACGCTCGGCGCCAACGCGCCGGACGCCCAGAAGGAGCAGGTCCGCGCCACCCTCGAGGCCGCCGTGCCCTACTTCGCCGCCGTCGAGGCGAAGGCGCCCAATGCCCGCGAGCTCCAGGCCGAGCTCGACCTCAGGATCCAGAAACTCGTCGCGGGCCTCCCCGCCGAGAAGTGACGCACGAGCTGATCCACGACTGGAACGCGGTCGGCGACGCCCCCGGGCGCCCGCCCCGGAGGATCGAGTTCGACGACGAGACCCTGCGCGACGGCCTCCAGTCCCCCAGCGTGACCTCCCCCACCGTCCCCCAGAAGCTGGAGATCCTCCGCCTCATGGACGCGATGGGGCTCGACACGGCCGACATCGGCCTCCCCGGCGCGGGCGGCGCCGTGAAGGAGGACACCCTCGCCCTCGCCCGCGCGATGCAGGAGGAGGGGCTCCGCATCGCCGCCAACTGCGCGGCCCGCACCCTCGAGGCCGACGTGCGCCCCATCGTCGAGATCGTGCAGAAAACCGGCCGCCCGATCGAGGCCTGCCTCTTCATCGGCTCCTCCCCCCTCCGCCAATACGCGGAGGACTGGACGCTGGAGCGCATCCTGGAGCACACCCGCGCGGCCGTCTCGTTCGCCGTGAAGCAGGGCCTCGAGGTCATGTACGTCATGGAGGACACCACGCGCGCGCACCCCGCGGACGTCGAGCGCATGGTCCTCACCGCGGTCGAGTGCGGCGCGAGGCGGATCTGCCCCTGCGACACCTGCGGCCACGCCACGCCGCACGGAACGGGGCGGCTCGTCTCCTTCCTCCGGAAGCTCCTCGACGACCGCGGCCTGGGCCACGTCAAGCTCGACTTCCACGGGCACATGGACCGCGGCCTGGGCGTCTGGAACGCGGTCGCCGCGATCCAGGCCGGGGCCGACCGGGTCCACGGCACGGCGCTCGGGATCGGCGAGCGGGTCGGCAACGCGCCGCTCGACCAGATCCTCGTCAACCTCAAGCTCATGGGCTGGATCGAGAACGACCTCACGAAGCTCGCCGAGTATTGCCGGAAGGTCTCCGAATACACGAAGGTCCCGATCCCCCACGGCTACCCCGTGGTCGGCAAGGACGCCTTCGAGACCGCCACCGGGGTCCACGCGGCGGCGGTGATCAAGGCGCTCCGGAAGGGGGACACGTGGCTCGCCGACCGGGTATACTCCGGCGTCCCGGCGTCCGAGTTCGGACGGGAGCAGGTGATCACGGTCGGCCCCATGAGCGGGAAGTCGAACGTGCTCTACTGGCTCGAGAAGCGCGGCCTCGCCGCGACGGACGCGGTGGTGGCCGCGATCCTGGACCGCGCCAAGCATTCGAACCGGGTCCTGACCGACGAGGAGATCCTCGATGCCGTCCGAAAGAAGTAGGGACGCGACCCTGATCGCGGCGGCGATCGTCTTCGCCGCGCTCGCGATCGTCGCGGGCATGTTCTACCTGCACTACACGAGATGAAGCGCAAGCCCAGGATCGGGATCGGCTGCAAGCTGGTCGAGGAGAAGGGGGATGTCTACTTCAAGCTCGATCGGAACTACGTGCGCTCCGTGGATCGGGCGGGAGGGACTCCCCTCCTCATGCCCTTCTTCGCGGACGCCGCCGCCGCGCGGGCGTTCCTCGAGACGCTCGACGGCGTCCTCTTCACGGGCGGGCCGGACATCAACCCCTGCCGCTGGAACGCGAAGCCGCACCCGAAGACGCAGCTCATCCACCCCGAGCGCGAGAAGAGCGATTTCCTGGCCCTGGGAGAGGCGCTGAGGCGGGACCTGCCGACGCTCGCCATCTGCTGCGGATGTCAGGAGCTGAACGTGGTCCTCGGCGGCTCGCTGCACCAGCACGTGACCGAGCTGCCCGGCGTGAAGAAGCATTCCGGAGGGGTGCTGCACGAGATCGAGCTCGCGCCCTCGAAGACGCGAGACATCCTGGGCGCGGCGCGGCCCGTCGTGAACTCCTGGCACCACCAGGCCTGCGAGCGACTGGGCCGGGGACTCGTCCGGACCGCCGCGAGCCCTGACGGCCTCGTCGAGGGCCTCGAGAGCCAGCGGCACCGCTTCGTGCTGGGCGTCCAGTGGCATCCCGAGCGCATGCAGGACGAGCGCCGGCAGCGTGCACTTTTCGGCGCGTTCGTCTCCGAATCGGCGAAATTGCGTTAACGCCCGGTCCTCCCGCACGTCTGGTAGGGCGAACAGGAGGACCGCCATGAAAACCTTGCTGATTCTCGCGCTCGCCGCCGGGACCGCCTTCGCGCAAGAGCCCTTCGACTCCGCTCAGGGCAAGCGCGACGACCGCTGGCGCATCCACGAATGGGGCACCTTCACCTCGCTCCAGGAGGAGAGCGGCCGCTCGCTGGGCTGGATCAACACCGAGGACGAGCCCGTGCCCGACTTCGTCCACCGCCTGCGCAAGTCCCTATTGGTTCCCATCGACGACCTGGCCCCCGCCTTCGACAAGGGGGCCCCGCGCGCGCATCCCGATGTCCTCGTGCGCCTCGAGACGCCGGTGCTCTACTTCCATCCCCCGAAGTCCGCGAAGCTCCCCGTCTCGGTGGACATCCGCGTGGATTTCCGGGGCGGCTGGCTCACGGAGTACTACCCGGACGGGAAGTCCACGGCCCCGGGGCTCAACCGGACCGACGCCGACTTCGGGCGGATCAGCTCCCGGACCGTGGGGAGCCTGGAGTGGAAGGGCCTCCAGGTCGGCAGGGAGGGCGCGTTCCCGAAGACCCAGGACCCGGTCTGGCTCGCCCCGCGCGACGTGAAGGCCGCGCCCCTCACGGCGTCCAACGGGGAATCCGAGCGCTTCATCTTCTACCGGGGCGTGGGGTATGTGCAGCCCCCGCTGGCGGTCGCGCGGGACTCCGGGAACATGCTCTCGATCCGGGCGCGCCTCCCGCAGGAGCTCGCCGGGGCGGCGCCCCTCAAGGTCCCGAAGCTCTGGTTCGTGGACATCCGGGAGGACGGCAACACGGCCTGGCGCTCGCTTCCCGCCGTGAACCTGCCGGCCGACTACAACGCGGAGGTCGCGAGGACGGCGGCGACGTTCCCGGAGGGCGAGTACTCCACGGGCGCCATCACGGAGCTCCGGAAGGAGATGCGCGATGGACTGATGCGGGACGGGCTCCACAGGGACGAGGCCGAGGCGCTCCTGAACACCTGGGAGGCGTCCTACTTCCAGAGCGCCGGGCTGCGACTCTTCTTCCTCGTGCCGCGCGCCTGGACGGACCACGTCCTCCCGCTCAAGGCCTCGGTCCCGGCGGAGATCGTGCGCTCGATGATCGGGCGCCTCGAGCTCGTGACCCCCCGGCAGGGCGCCTGCCTCCGGCGCATCATGGCGGCACCAGAGTGCTCCACGAAGTGGTATTTCGACTGGATGGAGAAGAACCCCGAGGCGTCGAAGCGCTTCCAGCAGCGCCGCCGCGAGGGCGACCTGCAATCGCTCCGCCGCGACTGCGTGCAGATCCCGGACAACTACCTGGCCTACCTGGAGCTGGGCCGCTTCCGGAACGCGCTCGTGCTGGCCGAGTACAAGCGGACCGGCTCCGCGCCGCTCGCAACCTTCATCCAGACCTACGACCTGGCCCCGGCGAGCGTGCCCGGGAGGTGAGGGAGCTGCTTTCCGATTCAAGTGACGCGATAGGGTGTATCTGCACGCGTTTCGAATCGTAACATCGCCGAGGCCGCCCCGAGCGTCGACCTTCGACTGCGCGCGGATTTCGCGGATTCGCCCTGGGAGGCCGCTTGCGCCCCGTCATGGGAGGTGCGGAGCGGGCGTTTCGCCGAAGGGAGCCGCTCTTTCTTTGCCCCCTGAGGCTCCCTCATGCCTTGATGGCCCGGGTCAGCAGGTACTCGTGGCGGACCACGTTGTCCACCATATAGGACGCCACGAGCTCCAGGTACTCCTTCGTGTAGGCTTCCAGCTTCGCCGGGTCCTTCTGAAGGGCCTGGAGCGTCCGGATGAAGGGACCTGTCTTGGCCTGCTGGAAACCCATGTAGTGCTCGGGGCTGAGCGCCGGGACCCCCATCGTGCCGCGCTCGAACTCGACGGCCTTCGCGGCGGAGCCGAGCCGCTGCTGGACCAGGCCCACGTCGCCCCATTGGATCGGGGGCGTCACGCCCGCCGGCGGAGTCACGTACCTCGAGTTCAGCACGAAGGACCGTCCGATCAGCTGCTCGGGCGGCCACGTCGCGAAGGCGACCCGACCGCCCGGTTTGAGCACCCGGAGCAGCTCCTGCGTCGTGACGTCGGGCCGGGGGGCGAACATGTGGCCGAACTGGCTCAGAACCGCGTCGAAAGCGGCATCCGGGAAGGGCAGGCTCTCGGCGTCCCCCTCCTTCCACTCCACCGCGACTCCGGCGAGCTGGGCGTTCGTTCTCGCCTGCTCGAGGAGGGAAGGCGTGAGATCCAGGCCCGCGACCCTGGCCCCGAGCCTCGCTGCGGTGATCGCCACCACTCCCGTTCCGCAGCCCACGTCGAGCACCGTCTGCCCTGCGCGCACCCCCGAATAGCGGACGAGGTGGCCGGCCACGGGCGTCGTGAAGACGGCCATGTCCCCAAAGTTGCCCAGCGCCCACACCTCGCGCTGCCTGGCCTTGAATTCGGCGATCGGGTCCTCAGCCATCGAAGCCTCCCTTGAAAAGTCTGCGCCGCGAAAACGGCGACGCGAAAGACATTCTACCCGATGAGGAGGGGATGCCCCCCCGCCGATGAAGAGGCGCCTACTTCCGCTCCGGGGAGATGGAGTCGGGTTTGTCCGGTGCCCCGGACGGCGGCTCAAGGAGACGCGCGAACTCCTCGCAGGACAGCACCTTGAACTGCCGCTTCTCGGCGGGCTTCACGATCGCCCGATCGTTCGAGACCACGGTCCATGCCGTGCGGTCGTCCGAGGCAGCCAGGAGGGAGAGGATCTCCTCGTCGGCCGTCCGGCCCTGCGCGACACTGCGAACCTCGAGAGGACCGCGCGCCTCGAGGCGGCGAAGCCCGCTCGTGGGATCGAACACGATCCGCGCGGTGTAACCGCCCGCGATGCACCAGGCGGCGATCCGGGAGAGGAGCTGCTCGCGCGCCTCGGGGGTGGCTCGGCCACGGGCCACGGCATGGAGGAGGTTGTAGCCGTCGATCAGGAACATACGCGTCCGCCCACGATCACGTGCGCGGCGCGGCCGGTAAGCTTCATGCCTGCGAACGGCGTGCAGCGGCTGCGGGACTTGAAGGCCGAGGGGTCCACCGTCCACGAGGCCTTCGGGTCGATGAGCGTCAGGTCGGCGTCGGCCCCCTCCCGGAGGACCCCCTTCGTCCCGAGGCCCAGGATTCGGGCAGGCGCGGCCGTGAGGGCGTCGATCAGCCGCTCGAAGGGGAGCTTCTTGAGCGAGAGGAGGACGCCCAGCGAGGTCTCCAGGCCGACCACGCCGTTTGGGCAGGCGGCGAGCTCCTGCTCCTTCTCCTCGCTCGTGTGGGGCGCGTGGTCGCTGGCGAGGGCGTCGATCGTCCCGTCGGCCACCGCCTCGAGCACGGCCTCCACGTCCTCCGCAACCCGGAGGGGCGGGTTCATTTTGAATTTCGAATCGTAGGAACGGAGGCGCTCGTCCGTGAGGAGCAGGTGGTGGGGCGACGCCTCGGCGGTCACGCGGATCTTCTCCTTCTTCGCGCGGCGGATCACCTCGACGGTCTCCCGCGTGCTCACGTGGCAGATGTGGACGTGCGCCCCCGTGAGCGCGGCGAGGTAGACGTCGCGCGCCGCCATGGCGGCCTCCGCGGCGTTGGGGTAGCCCTTGAGCCCGAGCTCCGCCGCCACGGACCCCTCGTTCATCACGGCGCCCTTCGTCAGGGTCGCGTCCTCGCAGTGGCTGAGGACCGGCTTCCCGAACATCCGGGCGTACTCGAGGGCGCGGCGCATGAGCTCGGAGTTCATGACCGGCATGCCGTCGTCGGAGAAGGCCACGGCGCCGGCCTGGGCCATCTTGCCCAGCTCGGCCAGCTCCTCGCCCTTGAGGCCCTTGCTCACGGCGCCGACGGCGTAGACGTTCGCGAGGCCGGCCTCGGCGGACTTCGCGCGGACGTAAACGACGCCCACCTCGTCGTCGCACACGCGGCCGGAGTTGGCCATGACGGCGACACTCGTGAAGCCGCCCGCGACCGCCGCGGCCGCCCCGGAGGCGATGGTCTCCTTGTCCTCGCGGCCCGGCTCGCGGAAGTGGACGTGCATGTCGATGAGGCCGGGGACGACGACCAAGCCCTTGGCGTCGACGACCTGGTCGGCCTTCCCCGCGACCTTGCCGACCTTCGCGATCCGGGGGCCGTCGAGAAGCACGTCGGCGGGCCTCCCGTCGGCCAGCGTCCCGCCCTTGACGAGGATCACCGGCGCACCTGGTCGAGGAGGAGGAGCACGGCGGCGCGCACCCATACGCCGTTGGCGACCTGGTTCAGGATGACGGAACGGTCGCTGTCGGCCGCCTCGGCGGAAATCTCGAGTCCGCGGTTCATGGGGCCGGGGTGCATGATGATGGTCCCGTTCCTGAGCGCGGCGAGGCGCTCGCGGGTGAGGCTGAAGAAGCGGACGTACTCCGAGGTCGAGGGGAAGAGGCCAGCCTGCTGGCGCTCGAGCTGGAGGCGGAGCATCATGACGACGTCGTGCTCGCGGAGGGCGGCGTCGAAGTCGTGGCAGACGGGGGCGCCGAGGTTGCCCGGCACGAGGGTGGAAGGTCCCACGAGGGTGACCTCGTTGCCCAGCTTGCGGAGGGCCCAGAGGTTGGAGCGCGCCACGCGGCTGTGGGTGATGTCGCCCACCAGGGCCACGCGCAGGCCGGAGACCTTCCCCAGGCGCTGCTTCATGGTGAGGAGGTCGAGGAGGGCCTGCGTGGGATGCTCGTTGGCGCCGTCGCCCGCGTTGATCACGGAACTCTGGACGAGGCGGGACAGGAAGGCCGGGGCGCCCGAGGCGCTGTGGCGGATGGCGGTGAAGGCCACGCCCATGGACTCGATGGTGCGCGCGGTGTCCTTGAGGCTCTCGCCCTTGCTCAGGCTGGAGCCGGACGGGGAGAAGTCGATCACCTCGCCGCCCAGCCTGCGGCAGGCGAGGGCAAAGGAGGTCTTCGTGCGGGTGGAGGGCTCGACGAAGAAATTGAACAGACGCCGGCCCCTGAGGGGAGCTTCCTCCTTGAGGGTGGACAGCTCCTGGGCGAGGTCGAGGACAAGCAGGATCTCGTCCTTCGAAAGATCGCGGGTGCCGAGGAGGTGAGAATGCTTCCAGGC